>JAWOGV010000237.1:0-2580 GCA_046496605.1 Acidimicrobiia bacterium
GTGATCACGAGCGAGCGGTCGTCTCCGACGACGGCACGTTCACCGATGTCGATGAAGGTGGTCGCGCCGGACTCCTCGATGATGGCGGGGCCGTCGACGATGGCGCCGTCGGCGAGCGGGGCGCGATGCAGCACCGAAGCACGACGACGGACTCCGTCGCGGCATACGACCGGGCGCTCGACGGGTTGTCCTGCGTCGGATCCTGCGTCGAGAGTGGGCCGAACGGTGAGCGGGGCGGTGCCGAGGCTCGCCGCCCGCACCGCGACGACCTCGATGGGGTCTCCTGGTCGCGCGAACCCGTAGCGGCGCGTGTGGACGTCCTCGAAGCGGTCGACCACCACCCCGATCGCCTCAGCGACATCCCAGTCGACGGTGATCTCGTGGGCCTGGCCGATGTATCGCACATCGAGGGAGTGGGCGGTGCTGCTGAGGGCGTGGCCTGCACGCCGGATCTGGTTCGCCGTGTCGTCCGCGAGCTCCGATGCGGCCGCTACGGCCGCCGCGAGATCACCATCGCGGACGTGGACCGATCTGGTTCCGTCGGCACGTGGAGGAGCGAGGAGCAGGCCGATCGCCGAGAGCACACCGGCATGGACGGGAACGGCCACGCCTGCCATGCCGAGCGATCGGGCGACGGCCGACGCATGGAGACCGCCTGCTCCGCCGTAGGCGATGAGCGTTGCATGAGTGGGATCCGCTCCCTGATCGACGGACACGGATCGAACGGCGCCTGCCATGACCTCCTCGGCGATTGCCACGATGCCGAGGGATGCAGCCTCGACGGACAGGCCGAGTGCACCCGCGATCGGGCGGATCGCCTCGCGTGCGAGACCTTCGTCGACTGCGATCGAGCCCCCGAGTGAGCCACCGGGATCGATCCGGCCGAGGACGACGTTCGCATCCGTGACCGTTGGTTCGATGCCGCCCCGTCCGTAGCAGGCGGGGCCCGGCATCGCTCCCGCCGATCGTGGGCCCACGCGCAGGGCGCCGCCGGGATCGATCCAGGCAACCGATCCCCCGCCGGCACCGACGGTGTGGATGCCTGCCGAGGGAAGGCGGCACGTGTATCCGGCCACCGAACGCTCGTACGAGATGTCGATGACACCATCCTCGATGAGGCACACGTCGGTCGACGTACCACCCATGTCGAAGGACACGACTGCGCCATACCCGAGGGCATCCGCAACGGCCTGCGCCGCCACGACACCACCGGCGGGACCCGAGAGGAGGACCGCTGCGGGAAGGGCTGCGGCATCGTGGAGGGACATGAGCCCTCCGGAGGAACGCATGACCGACACCGAGTCCGCCACCCCGGCGGCGACGATCTCATCGTGCAGCGATTCGAGGTATCGACCGGTGACCGGTGCGAGGTAGGCGTTGAGCACCGTCGTCGAGATCCTCTCGTACTCGCGGAACTCGGGCGCCACCTCGCTCGAGAGTGAGATCGGGACGGCTGAACCTCCTGAACGGACCATCTCGGCGATGGCGAGCTCGCGTTCAGGTGCGTGGTGGCCATCGATGCATGCAATGGCGATGGATTCCGCGTCACCGACCGCCACCGCGCCGGTCTGCGCAGTGATCCCGATGCGGTCGGACCGGGCGACCAGGGGCTCGGGTCGGTCATGGAAAGGGTCGTAGAGCGAGGGGCGGTCCTGGCGGGCGATCTCGATGACGTCCTCGAAGCCCGCGTCGGTGACGAGCACGGTGCGCGCTCCCTTGTGCTCGAGGAGGGCGTTCGTAGCGACGGTCGTCCCGTGGATCAGGGTCGAGACACCACGACCGGGAGGGGTGATGGTGCGAGCACCTTCTGCGACTGCCGCGGACTGGATGGCCGACGTCGGCACCTTGGTTGTCGTGATCACCCCATCGTCGACAAGGACGATGTCCGTGAACGTACCCCCGACGTCGGCGCCGATGATCACGGCAGGCGTCGGGTACTGTTGTCCGTGGAACGAAGGAGGTCGACGCCCGTGGCCGTACGAACGGAACGCACACCGAATCCCGCTGCGATGAAGTTCAGCGTCGGCACCGCCGTTGGTGGTCCTGCAACGATCTCCGACCCTGCCCGAGCCGAGGGGTGGGTCGCGACCGTCCTCGCAATGGACGGGGTCGCATCCGTCTTCATGACGGCCGACTTCGTGACGGTCACTGCGACGCCCGATGTCGATTGGGACGTACTCGCTCCCGGGGTGGTCGCCATCCTCGAGGCTGAGTTCGGCTGATCACGACAGCTTGGTGCCCTGCGCAACCACCCATGGCTGGTACTCGACGAGGGGGAACGACGCGCGCTCGAGTTCTGTCGTGAGATCGGCCATCACCGCTTTGCGCTCGGCGGGCGACACGAGGTCGATGCCGAACCACATGCCGTCCGTGACGGCGGCGAGGTAGGCCCTGGCATCGGCGAAGGCTGCGAGCGGGAGTTCGACGTGCCAGGATTGCACAGGTCGCAGGCCGCCCCGGATCAGCGCCATCTCCGTAGGGGCGACGACTCCCCGATCGAGGTAGTCGTGGAAGCGTCCGGCGTGGCGTCGATACAGGAGGGCACTCAGGCGGGACGCCACCGTTGCGTTGACGAGGGCG
>JAWOGV010000263.1:0-10686 GCA_046496605.1 Acidimicrobiia bacterium
CCAACTCGAGGGCTTGCGCTTCTCACACAAGTGGGCGGGACCCATCGGCACGACCACGCGGTTCACGGCGACCTGGGGGCGCTCCCACGACGACGATGTCGTGTGGGTCGGCGGATACACGGGACTCGGGGTCGGAGCGAGCAGGTTCGGCGCCCAGGTCGCACTTGACCTCGTGGATGGGATCGAGAACGAGCGTACGCAGCTCGAGATGGTGCGCAGGAAGCCACTTCCGTTCCCTCCAGAGCCCATCCGGTACCTCGGCATCTCGCTGACGCGCCGGGCCCTCGCCCGCTCGGACGAGAACGAAGGCAGACGAGGACCCTGGCTCAGGCTCCTCGACGGCCTCGGAATGGGCTTCGACTCCTGATCCTGCGGGCAAAGGTCAGCGGGTGCCCCAATCGTACGTCTGCTTCTCGAGGCGCAGGTAGGTGAAGATCTCGGTGCTGGTGATGGTCTCGATCGAGCGCACCCGATTCATCGTCTCGATCAGGCGGTTCATGTTCTCGGCGACGACTTCGACGAGGATGTCGAACCTGCCTGCGACGATGACGACGTAATCGACCGCGTCGATGGCGCTGATGGCACGGGCTGCCTCCTCGAGGTCGCCCTCGACCTTGATACCCGCCATCGCCTGAACGGTGAAGCCGAGGGTCATGGGGTCGGTGACCGCGACGATCTGCATTACACCCTGGTCGATGAGGTGGAGGACCCTCTGGCGCACCGCTGCGGGCGACAGGCCGACCTTCGGACCGAGGGTGGAAAAGGGCATCCGACCATCGTCCTGGAGGAGACTGATGATCTCCTTGTCGGTGTCGTCGAGCTTCATGCGGCGCCGGCGGGTGCCAGGGCCTCGCGTACGATCGGGTGGGTGATCTCGCCATCGCGCGTGTTGATGCCCGACGCGAGCTCGGGCCGGACGGCGATGGCGCCATCCACGCCGAGGGTCGCGAGGGCGACCAGGTACGGCGTCGTCACGTTCGTGAGGGCGAACGTCGAGGTTCGCGGAACAGCTCCCGGCATGTTGCCGACGGCGTAGTGGACGACGTCGTGGACAACGAACGTCGGCTCACGGTGCGACGTCTCGCGGCTCGTCTCGACGCAGCCCCCCTGGTCGATGGCGACGTCGACGATGACCGCGCCGCGCTGCATCATGCGTACGTGGTCCTCGGTGATGACGCGGGGTGCCTTCGCTCCGGGCACGAGGACCGCGCCGACGACGAGATCGGCGGTTGCGATCGACTCGGCGACCGATGCCCGGTTGCTCGCGAGGAGGGTCATGCGTCCGAAGACGAGGTCGTCGAGCTGACGGAGTCGATTCACGTCGATGTCGAGGATCGTGACGTGGGCTCCCATCCCGCCTGCGATCTTCGCCGCGTTCCACCCGACATGGCCACCACCGATGATGACGACGTTCGCCGGAGCCACGCCGGGTACCCCGCCGAGCATCGTCCCGCGGCCCCCCTTGGGTGCCTCGAGATGGGACGCCCCGGCCTGGATGGAGAGCCGGCCCGCCACCTCGCTCATGGGGGCGAGGAGGGGGAGATCGCCGTTGAGCTCCACGGTCTCGTAGGCGATCGCCGTCGTTCCGGCGGCGAGGAGCGCGTCGGCGACCTTCGGGTACGCCGCGAGGTGGAGGTAGGTGTACAGCGTCAGGTCGTTCCGCAACAGCGTGAACTCAGACACCTGGGGTTCCTTGACCTTGCAGACGATGTCCGCGGACCACGCGTCCTCCGCGGTCGGGACGATCGTCGCTCCTGCAGCCACGTATTCGCCGTCCCCGATCGCCGATCCCTCGCCCGCGCCTGCCTGGACGAGGACCTGCACGCCGCGCGAGGTGAGCTCCTCTGCCCCCGCTGCGGTGAGCCCGACCCTGCGCTCGTCCGCCTTGATCTCGGTCGGTACTCCAACCGTTGTCATGCGTTCATCTCCGACCATGCCCTGTCGAGCGCCTCACGTGAGATGCGCACGATCTCGTCGAACTCGTCAGGCCCCGCGATCAGCGGCGGCGAGTACTGCAGGATGGGAGCGCCGCGACCGTCCGCCCTCGCGATCATGCCGAGTTCGAGGAGGAGCGGCTTGAGCCGCCCGACGATCTCCGTCGCCTCCTCCCTCGAGAAGTGCACGCCGTTCTCCGGGTCCTTCTGGAGTTCGACCGCATAGAAGTAACCGGCGCCGCGCAGTTCGGCGGCGATCGGGTGATCGAGGAGTGTCTCGAGCTTCGATCGGAACATGCCCTCGTGTGCCGCAGCGTGCTCGACGATGCCCTCCGCCTCCATGGCCTCGATGTTGGCCAGGGCGACGGCGCACGAAACGGGGTGGCCGCCGAACGTGATGCCATGCCAGACGATGTCCTCGCTCGCCCGGATCGCCTCGGCGATGAAGGGGCGGGTGATGACCCCTCCGAGCGGGGCATATCCCGACGTCGCTCCCTTGGCGAATGTGATCATGTCAGGCACGTAGTCGAACTTCTGTCCACCGAACCACGTCCCGAGCCTTCCGAAGGCGCAGATGACCTCGTCGCTCACGAGCAGGATCCCGTATCGGTCGCAGATCTCGCGAACCTGCTGCCAATACCCCTCGTAGGGAACGAAGCACCCGCCGGAGTTCTGGACGGGCTCGAGGAACACCGCAGCGACGGTCCCCGGACCCTCGGCCAGGATCGCCTCCTCGATCTCGTCGGCGGCTCGGGGGTTGTCCGTCGTCGACACATGCGTCACGAGGTGGTTGAGCATCGGTTCGAAGGGGGCGCGAATCGGCGGGATGCTCGTGATCGACAGGGCACCGAGCGTGGTCCCGTGGTACGCGGTCTTCCGTGCGATGACCTTCAAGCGGTCGGGCTCACCGTTGGCCAGGTGGTACTGGCGTGCGAGCTTCCAGGCAGACTCGACGGCTTCGGAGCCGCCTGCCGTGAAGAAGACCCTGTCCATGTCACCGGGGGAGAGCTCCGCGAGCTTCTGCGCGAGCGCTGCGGCCGGTGGGTGGGCCATGCCCCACACCGGGAAGAAGGCCATCGTCTCGGCCTGCTTGCTCGCAGCGTTTGCGAGGTCCGACCGACCGTGGCCGATCTCGGTGACGAAGAGGCCCGCGAGCGCATCGAGATAGCGCTTTCCGTCGGTGTCCCACACGTAGCACCCGTCCCCGCGCTCGATGAGCACGGGGCCCTGACTCGGTACCTGCGCGAAGTGGAGCCAGAGGTGGTCCCGCGCCGCCGTTCGGATGTCCTGCATGGGTCCTCCCCTATATGATCTGCACCACCAATATAGACCGTTCCGAGTGCCGATGTTCCACGAATCGCTTGTGAAATCATCTGATGTCCGTCGTATCGCTTGTGGAGGGGGAGTGAGTCCACCATACTGGTGGGCATGGAAACAGCATCGGACCCAGCATCGGACCACAGGGGCGACCGTGTCGAGCGCTTCGACCCACGTGCAGCGACGATTCGACTCGATCCGATCGGTGATGACCCTTCGGGCCCCGGCGCCGGACTCGTCGACCTGGCATCCGTTGACGGCATGGAGGTCGGTGTCTGGGACCACACCGAGGGCACGTCGGTCCACACCGAACTCGACGAGGTGTTCGTCGTCATCTCAGGCTCGGTGACCGTCACCGAGGACGGGAGGGAGCCGATCAGGTTCGGCCCCGGAGACGTCGGTGTCCTCCGCGAAGGAGCGAGGACGACATGGACGGTCCACGAGTCGCTCAGGAAGGTGTGGATCTCCCGTACGACGGCGAGCGACGATGGGTGAGCTCGTCTACACCATCGCATCGAGTGAGTATGCGCACGACCTCGTCGCCCTCGAGCTGCTCTGCTTCCCGACCGTGGACGTGGACGACCTCCTGACCGTCGAGGGCATCATCCTCCAGGAACAGCTCTTCCCCGAGGGGGCGTTCATGGTGCTCGACGGTGATCGGGTCGTCGGGATGGCCTCCGGGGTGTTCGTCGACTACGACATCTCCCAACCCCAGCACTCGATGGACGAGGTCGTCGGTCCCCTCGGCATGGAGTACCACGACCCGGAGGGGGACTGGTACTACGGAATCGACATCGCCGTGCATCCGCAATACCGGGGCCGAGGCATTGCCAGGCGGCTCTACGACCTCAGGAAGCAACTGGTGGTCGACCACGGGAAGCGTGGAATGATCGCAGGCGGCGTGATCCCGGGATACGCGCACCACAAGCATTCGATGACCGCACGGGCCTACGTCGACGCCGTGGCCTCCGGGGAGCTGATCGACCCCACGCTGTCCGCACAGCTTCGCAACGGCTTCGAGGTGCGTGGCGTGATCGCGGACTACGTGCACGATGACAGCACCGACAACTGGGCATCGTTCCTCGTATGGTTCAACCCGCACCTGCGCACCGAAGACTGACGGCTCGATAAGGAGGCTCCATGGAGGACGTGTATCGCTTCGCCTCCTTCCCCTCGTTCGCCGGTGTGCCGATCACACCGCTCGCGCACCTGGCGGACGACCCCCCGGACGTCGTGATCGTCGGCGCTCCGATCGATTGGGGGGCCACGTACCGCGGAGGGGCGCGTTTCGGGCCGAAGGCCATCCGGGAGGCCGACTACCTCGGTGCCGACATGGTCCGTCCGCATCTGCCGACGGGGATCGATCCGTTCGAGGTCCTCCGCGTCGTCGATGTCGGTGACATCTCGGTCCCTCCCGGGTACCTCGAGCAGGGCCTCGAGACACTGGCAGTGGCCGTGGAAACGATCGCCGCATCCGGTGCCGTCCCGATCGTGCTCGGGGGAGATCACTCCGTGACCTTCGGCAACGGCACGGGTCTCGCCAGGGTCCATGGTGACGGCACCTTCGGCGTCGTCCATTTCGATGCCCACGCCGATACGGGGATGACCAACGCCGGAGCGCTCCACGGCCACGGGACACCGATGCGACGCCTGATCGAGTCCGGTGCCGTCCCCGGGAACCGGTTCGTCCAGATCGGGCTGCGGGGCTACTGGCCGGGCCCGGATACGGTCGCATGGATGGCCGAGCAGGGAATGCGCACCTTCCTCATGTCCGAGATCGTCGAGCGGGGGCTCAGGCCTGTTGTCGACGACGCGGTCCGTGCGGCATCCGGATCCCAGAGCATCGGCGTCTTCCTGTCGATCGACATCGACGTCGTCGACCCGGGCATGGCGCCGGGAACGGGGACCCCCGAACCCGGTGGCCTGACGTCGCGTGAGCTGCTCGACACGGTCCGGCGCCTCGCTCGTGAACTCCCCATCGTCGGGGCGGACATCGTCGAGGTCTCGCCACCGTATGACGGTCCCGGCCAGATCACGGCCTTCCTGGCGAATCGCGTCGTGCTCGAGATCCTCAACGGCATGGCTGAGCGGAAGGTGGGAGGTCCATGAACGTCGCTGGCGCGCTCCGGCGACCTCTGTGGTGGGATGTCGTTCCTACCGCGCCGACGCGGTCAGGGTTGGGATCCGACCTCGATGTCGACGTCGTCATCGTCGGAGCGGGCTTCACGGGCCTGTGGTGCGCCTACCACCTCGCATCCCTGGCGCCCGAACTCGAGATCGCAGTGGTCGAGCGGAACCATGTGGGCTTCGGAGCCAGCGGTCGCAACGGCGGATGGTGCCATGCCGAGTACCCGCTCGGCCACGGGCAGCTCGCGCGGGACCACGGTGAGCCGGTCGCGTTGTCTCACATGGGGGCGCTGTTCACGAGCGTCGACGACGTGGGAGCGATCGCCCACGCCGAGGGGATCGATTGCGACTATCACAAGGGCGGCGTGCTCACGCTTGCCCGTACCGGGTTCCAGGACACGTACGCGCGCGAGGAGGTCGAGCACGCCCACGCCCTCGGCCTGGGAGACGAGGACATCCGGTACCTCGACCGGGGGGCCGCACGGGAGATGCTCGACGCGAGGGACGTCGTCGGTGGGGTCTGGTATGCCCATGGCGCCAGGATCCATCCCGCAAAGCTCGTGCATGGCCTCGCCGGGGCCGTGGAGCGGCGCGGTGTGGTGATCTACGAGGACACGGCGGTCGAGCAGATCGAGGACCACAGCGTTGTCACGGAACGCGGGAGGGTGCGTGCACCAACCGTGGTCCTCGCCACGGAGGGCTTCGGCAGCCGGCTCCCCGGGCGGTCGCGCATGGTCATTCCCCTCTACTCCTTGATGATCGCCACTGAACCGCTCCCGGACGCCGTGTGGGATGGCATCGGGCTCTCCGACCGGCAGACCTTCACCGACTTCCGCAACCTCATCATCTACGGTCAGCGCACGGCCGACGGAAGGTTCGCGTTCGGCGGGCGCGGTGCGCCGTACCACTTCGGATCGAGGATCGAGCCGGGATTCGACATCGACGACGACGTCCATGCGGAGTTGGGTCGTGTCCTCACCGAGCTGTTCCCCCAGCTCAACGACGTCGAGGTCACCCACCGGTGGGGCGGGCCGCTCGGCGTGGCGCGTGACTGGCGGCCATCGGTGTCGTTCGATCGCATGGCCGGGTTCGCCCATGCCGGTGGGTATGTCGGTGACGGCGTCGCGACGGCCCAGCTCGCCGGTCGGACACTCGCCGAGCTGATCGTCGGCCTCGAGACGGAGCGCACGGTCCTCCCGTGGGTGAACCACGCATCGAGGAAGTGGGAGCCCGAGCCCCTCCGATGGGTCGGCGTCAACGCCGGCCTCGGCCTGGCAAAGGCCGCTGATCGCAGGGAAGCCTCGACGGGCAGGGCTTCTCGTCTCGGGGCCATCGGATCCTGGCTCCGCGGAAAGCGCTGACCTGCGTGCCCTGAGTCGGTCAGCCGACAGGAGATCCGTGAGGTGGACGCGAAAGGGAGCCGCCCCGAGGAGCGGCTCCCATCGAGCGATTCGCTGATTTCGTCCGGTCTAGAAGTCGGCTTCCTGGCGGAGGCCGAATGCGGGATGGCGGAGCCGCGACAGGGCCTGCTTCTCGAGCGAGCGGACCCGTGTCGGTCCGAGCTCGAGGTGCTTGCCGATCTCCTCGTGGGTCCTCGGGAGCCCATCGTCGAATCCGACGCGCTTGGAGAGGATGTAGGCCTCGCGCTCGGGAAGCCTGTCGATCGCCTCGCGGAGGGCGTCGATCGTGGACTGACGCTCGGTCTCGCGGACCGGATCGTCCTCGTCGTCGTGTGCGACGAAATCACCGAGCACGGCGCCGTCCTCTCCAACAGGTGATTCGAGGGAGACGGAGTCCGCAACGAGCTGGGCTTCGAGCACCTGGTCGAGGCGGAGTCCCGACTCCTCGGCGAGCTCCTCGGACGACGGTTCACGGCCGAGCTCGGAGAGCAGGCGGTTCCGGGTTCCGTTGAGGGTGAGGAGCGTGTCGTGGAGGGAGTTCGGCAGGCGCACGGTGCGGGACTTCTCGGCTACGGCGCGCTGCATGGCCTGGCGGATCCACCAGGTCGCGTACGTGGAGAACTTGAATCCCTTGCGCCAGTCGAACTTCTCGACGGCGCGGATGAGCCCGAGGTTGCCCTCCTGGATCAGGTCGACGAACTCGATGCCGTACTGGCTTCGGTACCGCTTCGCCTGGGAAACGACGAGCCTCAGGTTCGCCTGCGCGAAGCGATCCTTGGCTTCCTTGCCGCGACGGGCGGTGCGCTGGAGCTTGACCTTCTCTGCGCCCCGGACGCCGCCCGCGGCGAGCTTCTCCTCGGCTTCGCGTCCGGCTTCGATGGCCTGGGCGAGCTCGACCTCGTCGTCAGCGGTGAGGAGTTCGTGGTTTGCGATGTCGGCGAGGTACGTCGTGAGACTGTCGCCGACTTCGGTCGGGGTGAGGGCTTGGCGTGCTGTCATTTTGTGAATTCCTTCACATGTTGTTCGGTGCGCATCCGTGGTTCGGACGGCTGCGATCACCGTGCTGGGGTTCGTATTGGGTGGATACGTATGAGACGTCGCGGAGATCTCAGGAGTTCCCAAACGTCACGGGCGGTCGAAGAAGATCGACTGGTTGGCTTTCCCTACGAATCCGTGCGCATCGTATACCAAGGAATCGGTCATGCCAAGCCCCAATCCGTGTGACACGGTTCGGGCGTCGATCGCCATCCACTCCGATCGTGGCCGCCGCGAGAGGTACAGCGTGAGATCCGTGTTGACCGCGATCAGCTTCTCGGGCGGTTCCATGAAGCTGACTCCGTTGCCGAGATCCCCGAACATGGCGCATTCGGCATAGGGATCGGACTCCTCACCGCCGATCAGTGGCACGATCCGTCGGATCCAGATCGCCGCAGCGCCCCCCTCGAAGGGGTGCCCCCGTGCCGTGCGCATCTCGACACCGCCGAAGTAGCCGACCTCCCCGAGGAAGCCGACATCGAGCGGCAAGCACGCGTCGACGTCGGGAAGATTCCCGACGATGGGCTCACTCACCGGGATGTCGTCGACGCCCGTGACTCGGATCATCCACGCATTGGCACTCATCAGCGATTCGCCGGCCTCGTCAATGAGATCTGCCGTCAGGAGCCTGATCTTGCGACCCGAGCGCTTCTCGTGGACAGCCACCCGACACGGGACCAACGGGATGCCCTTGGGGATCTCGAAGGTCACCCGCGATATGCCCATCGACGGATCGGATGCCGAGATCGCGTCCATGATGAGCGCAGCTGGTGGCCCTGCATGGGAGAGCTCGGGGTGCCATGGTCCTGCAACCAGGCCCGTCGGATGGAGCCACTCGCCGAGGCGCTCGTAGTACGCCGCGGTCATCCGGCCTGCCTGATGGTCCTGCCTCGGCGGATGACGATGGCGGGATCCGCCAGGACCGAGACGTCGTCATAGGGATGGTCCCTGAAGAACACGGCGTCCGCCGTGGCGCCGGGTCGGAAGGTGTCCGTCATGCCGACGTAGCCGTACGCATCGAGGCTTGCCGCCCTCGTCGCACCCCGATGGCTCATGCCGTATTCGGCGAGCCGCTTCGCCTCCATGGAGACCTCGCCGTGGGGGACGCCCATGTCCGTGCCAGCGAGCACGGTGACCCCCAGGGACTCCGCGAGGGGAAGGTTCTCCCGCATGCGTTCCAGGCCCTCGATGAACAGCTTTCCTCCCGATGAGTCCCGTCCCAGCGTGTTGAGCACATCGAGCATGTTGGCGACCGTGGGAACCCACGCACCGCCCCTGCTGGCGAGGACTCCGAGGTCGTCCGATGTGAGGAAGGGGCCGTGCTCGATGGAGTCCGCGCCGGCCGCGACGGCATCCGATGCGGCATACGCCATCGTGTGGACGGCAACCCTTGCACCGGCTTCATGGGCGACGGCGACGGCCTCGGTGAGGCGATCGAGCGGATAGTTGTTCTTCGGCCCTTCGCCCTTGCGTGGCCAGTCCCCGATGATCTTCACCCATCCACCGCGTGTCTCGGCCCTGGTGCGGATGTGCTCGATGAGGTCGTCGGGCTCGACCTCGGCGCCGAAGTCCGACACGTACCCGCCTGCTGGTCGGATGATGGCGCCAGCCACCTCGACGTGGGGACGGAGGTCGGCGTCGTGGTCGAGGGACAGGAGCGAGAGGTCACTCGCAGAACCCTTGTCCAGGATCAGGAGAACCCCGCGGTCGACCTGGGCCCAGGCCATTGCCGGTATGTTCGCGCGCATCTGCTCCTCGGAGATGCCGTGGATGTCCCGGGGCACCTGCATGGTGAGGTGCGCGTGGGCATCGGCGAGACCGGGTACCGCCCACAGTCCCGACGTGTCGATCTCGGAGTCGATCGTCACCTCCTCGGGATCCGCGAAGAGCGTTCCATCGATCGCGATGCGGACGGGTTCGCCCTCGAGGGGCCTGATCGTGAGAAGGGTTGCCATGGGGTCGAGGCTACCTCACCACGGATCAGCCCACGATGCGCCTGAGCGGCGACGTCGGTGCCAGGGGCTCGGGCTCGGCGAGCTGGTCGATCAGGCACGACGTGGGCTCGCGGTCGGGTCGCCAACGCAGCATCCGGGTCGTCCCTCGGAAGCGCCCCGCCGTCGTCCACGTGTACTGGACCTCCACGACGAGTTCGGGGCGCAGGGGGATCCACGAGTGGTCGCGGCCGCTCGCTCCACTCCACCGATTGGGCGCACCGGGCATCGAGCCGTCGGCGTTCGCCTCTGCGTCCATCCACCCCGCCCATGGGTGTTCATCGATGCTCTCGAGCACGAAGGGCGCGAGCTCGTCGACGAGTTCGCGGCGGCGCCCGGTCGTGAAGCTGGCCGCCACGCCGACGTGCCGGAGGCTGCCGTCTCCTTCGTACAGGCCGAGGACCAGTGAGCCGACTCCATCGCCGGTCTTGTGCTGTCGGTACCCTGCGACGACGCAGTCGGCGCTGCGGACGTGCTTCAGCTTGAACTGGGATCGCTTGTCGAACAGGTACGGGTCGTCGAGGGGTTTGATGATGAGGCCGTCGAGGCCTGCTCCCTCGAAGTCATGGAACCACTCCATCGCCTGGTCGGGATCACGGGTTGCAGGGGCGAGATGAACGGGAGGGGAGAAGGTCCCAGCGACACCCTCGAGGATCATCCGACGCTCCTCGAACGGCAGCTCGATGAGCGCATCGTCGTCGAGGGCGAGGATGTCGAACGCAACGAAGTCCGCCGGGGTCCGATCCGCCAGCATCCGAACACGCGACTCGGCTGGATGGATGCGCTGTCCGAGTGCGTCGAAGTCGAGACAGCCGTCGATGCTGACGAAGATCTCCCCGTCGATGACGCACCGCGACGGGAGACTCGCGAGGAACGGATCGA
>JAWOGV010000265.1:0-2792 GCA_046496605.1 Acidimicrobiia bacterium
GGAGGCTGTGGCTCACCGGACTCCAGGAGCGATCGGATGGCACCTACCAGAGCCGCATCTCGGAGGTACGGTTCGTCGGCGGGTGATCCCAACGTCACGTGATGTCGCACGGGCCTACTCTCTTGGCGGCCATGACCGAACGCGCAGATCTCGACATCGAGCCCATCGACCGCTACCTCACCGGGGACACATCCGCGTTCAACGAGCTCATGGACGCACACGAGAACAGGGTCTTCGCGATCTGCATGCGAATGATGGGGGATCGAGAGGCGGCGCTCGACGCCACACAGGACACGTTCCTCACGGTGTTCCGAAAGGCGGACAGGTACAAGGCGCAGGCGGCGTTCTCCACCTGGCTCTACCGGGTCGCCGTCAACACCTGCTACGACCACCTCCGGCGACGCAGCCGCACCCAGACCCAGCCGCTGCCCGACTCCCATGACCCGCCGGACAGTACGACCACCGACCTCTACGACGCGGTCGAGGTCCGCCCGGACATCGAGGCCGCCCTTCGAGGGCTCTCCGAGGACTTCCGATCAGCTGTCGTCCTCGTCGATCTCGAGGGCATGTCGCTAGACCAGGCTGCCGATACCCTCGGCGTGCCCATAGGAACCGTCAAGAGCAGGCTGTTCAGGGCGCGGCGACAGCTCTCCCAAAGTCTCGGGAACCTCGCACCCGGTGGAGAGCATCAAAGCATGGACAACGGAGACCCATGAACGAGCAGGAACGCGATCTGATCCTCGGCCTCACGGCCGGTGCCCTGTCCTCAGCCGAGGCGGCAGAGGCACGCGCCCGGATCGATGCCGACCCGAGCCTCGCACAGGAGCTCTCCATCCAGACCGACGTTCGCGACGCGCTCGCATCACTTGCCGAGGTCTCGATGACCGTCGCCGAACGATACGAGCTCCGCTCACGCGTTCGTGGCGCACTCAACCTCGATGCCCCCGAACGAGCGATGCCCGAACCTGCCAGACGACGCGTGTCCTGGTGGCAGCCAGTCTTCGGCCTCGCCGCTGCGGCAGCGGTCGTGACGGCGATCGTCGTGCTGCCCGGTGGCATCGGGGGAACGGACGAACAGGAATCCGCGTTGGTGAGCGACACGACCGTGGCGGCCGCCGACGCCCGCGACGGCGGCGGTCAGGAGGGCCCCGAGGTGGGGACCCTCAGCGGGGAGGAGTCGGGCGATCCCGAAATGGCCGGGGACGTGCAGGCGTTCACCGACGTGGACGGCTCGGACCTGTTGGCGCTCACCGAGGGGGCGGCGACGCCGAAGGACATCGATGAGCTCCTCGAAGGGGCCATGGCGGCGACGCGTTCGACCGTCGACGTCGATCTCGTCGAAGCCTGCCTCGAGGCGATCGGGACGAGCCTTCCCAGCGGGGACAAGGCGCTGCTCGGCGTCGGCGAGCGCGGCGGGACGGAGGTCGCGTACTTCGCCGTGATCGACGAGACCGGTGTGAGCTCGGTGCTCACCATCGACCTCGCCACCTGCACCGTCGTCGCCATCGACGACTAGTGCCATGGCCGGGGCACTGGCCACCCCCGTAGGTGACTAACCTCGCGTGGGTCATGGCAGAACCAACCGCACCACTCTCGGTTCGCGTCGCAGACCTTCTCGAACAGGTCGCCACGAGGATTCGGGAGCTGTCCGTCGACAAGGCATCGACAGCGCTCACATGGGTCGCCGTGGGCCTGATCCTCGTGGTCGGCGCCATCATGGCGGTTGTTTGGCTGCTCGTCGGAATATTCCGCATCCTCGGAACGCTGATGGGCCAGGAAGCCGCATACGCCGTGGTCGGGTTGCTGCTGATCGTGATCGGAGCATTCGTCTGGTCGCGACGCTACCCCCAGGACCGCACATCCGAGGAGTGAAGAGAATGCCAGACAAGGTCCTCATCATCGGGTCAGGGCCGGCAGGCCTGACCGCAGCGATCTACGCCGCGCGAGCCGGACTCGATCCCCTCATGATCGAGGGCATGGAGCGCGGCGGCCAGCTCATGATCACCACCGACGTCGAGAACTACCCTGGCTTCCCTGACGGGATCATGGGACCCGAACTCATGGAGCAGATGCGAAAGCAGGCCGAGCGATTCGGAACCCGCATCGTGAGTTCGAACGTCACCGACGTCGATTTCTCGCAGCGCCCCTTCACCGTCCGTGTGGGATCGGATGCGTACTCCGCGGAGACGATCATCATCTCCACCGGGGCATCCGCCCGATGGCTCGACGTGCCGGGAGAGGCGAAGCTCCGCGGCTACGGGGTCTCGGCCTGCGCGACCTGTGACGGCTTCTTCTTCCGCGACAGGGAGCTCGTCGTGGTCGGTGGTGGAGACACTGCGATGGAAGAGTCACTCTTCCTCACGAAGTTCGCGACCAAGGTCACCGTCGTGCACCGTCGTGACGAATTCCGAGCATCGACCATCATGGCGAACCGTGTGCTCGACCACCCGAAGATCGAGGTGATCTGGAACACCGTTGTCGAGGAGATCCTCGGGGACAAGGTCGTCAACGGTGTCCGCACCCGCAATGTGGTCACCGACGAGGTCACCACGTTGTCGACCGACGGAGTCTTCGTCGCGATCGGCCACGACCCGAACACGCCCGTCTTCGAGGGCCACCTCCAACTCGACGATGACGGCTACATCGAGACGAACCCCGGTACCACCATCACCTCCGTGGAGGGTGTCTTCGCAGCAGGCGACGTCACGGACAAGGTCTACCGGCAAGCCGTCACGGCTGCGGGTATGGGGTGTCAGGCCGCACTCGACGCCGAGCGGTTCCTCGACAATCAC
>JAWOGV010000296.1:0-6722 GCA_046496605.1 Acidimicrobiia bacterium
CGGAGCATCCCTCCCGGCTACGAGCGCGATGGCCTGATGATGATGGAAGCCCAGAGGAGCGTCTGGCGGGGCTACCTCTATGGTCAGCTGGTCAACTCGCTCATCACAGGGTTCCTCGTGTTCGTCGTTCTGTGGGCCGTGGGCCTTCCGGGCGCGTGCCTTTTCGGTGCGATCATGGTCGTCCTCAACATGATCCCGACCTTCGGTCCCATCCTCGCCGCGATACCCGGCATCCTTGCGGCCCTGCTGTCCGGATCGACGAGATGGCCAGACCTCGAGTCGTACTGGTTTGCCCTCATCATCACGGGGATCTACATCGTTGTCGTCCAGACCCAGGCCAACGTCATCGCGCCACGGGTCATGGGGATCGCAGTCCGGCTGAGGCCTGCCGTCGTCCTCATCGGGCTCATCGTCGGCTTCCAGATCGGTGGGCTGCTCGGATCGCTCCTGGTCGTGCCGATCATCGCGTCCATCCGTGACGTCCTCGTGTACTTCTGGGACAAGTTGAACGATCGAGACCCGTTCCCCGATGTGTCACCGGACACGGCGACGTCCGAGGCATGACCGAGCGGATCGAGACGGACGTCGTCATCGTCGGTGCAGGACTCGGTGGGCTCTCGGCCGCACGTCACCTCCAGGAGTCGGGCCACGGGGTCGTCGTGGTGGAGGGCCACACCAAACCCGGTGGATATGCCCACTTCTTCCGCAAGGAGGAGTTCCGCTTCGAGGTCGCCCTCCATGCCCTCGACGGCCTCGACGACGGGGGATGGGCAAAGCCGATGCTCGAAACCCTCGGCATCATGGGCCGCGTCGAGTTCAACCGCCTGGAGCCCTTCTACACCGTTCGGTATCCCGACTTCGAGGTCGCCGTGCCCGCGGACGTACCGGGGTATCTCGCTGTGTTCTCGGAGGTGCTGCCGAATGAGAGCGATGGCGTGCGGGACCTGTTCGGCGCGATCGGGCGCGTCGGCCACGACGTCGCTCGATACGCACGGGACCGATCCGCGGGCACGAGGGTTCCTCCCCACGAGATGCCGACGCGGTACCCGGACATGTCCACCGCCTTCGGGAGCTCATGGCAGACGTTCGTCGATCGGTACCTGGACTCTGTGGAGGCGAAGGCGCTCGTATCGACCCTCTGGGGGTACCTCGGCCTACCGCCATCCAAGGTCTCGGCGGGCCAGTTCGCCCTCACCCTCCTTTCGTACCACACCGGCGGTGCGTGGTATCCGACGGGTGGCTCGGGGACGATGACGTGGGCGATCACCGAGGTGATCGAGGAGAACGGTGGTCACGTCCACCTCCGCAACATTGTCACGTCGATCGAGCCGTCGGCAGATGGCGTGACCGTCGTCACGGACAAGGGCCTCACGATCACGGCGAAGGCCGTGGTCTCGAATGCGAGCCCGAAGGCGACGTTGGGTCTCCTCCCGGCGGGGATGGTCGATCCGGCGTGGGCCGACGGCTTCACCAGCGATGTTCCGGCGCTGTCCAGCCTCGTCGTACACCTCGGCGTTGGTCGTGATCTCGCTGCGGAGGGTTGGAACCATCACGAGTTCTTCGACATGCGCGGGTACGACCTCGACGCCGAGTACGAGGCGATCCTCGCCGGCCGATTCGAGGATGCCTCCATGATCATTTCGAACTACACGGTCGCGGACCCGGGGTGCGCACCTGCAGGCTGCTCGGTGATCGCTCTCACAACCCTGGCTTCCTGGGATCACGCAGCCGTCTGGGGGACCGGCGGCAACCTCGAGAACTATCGGGTGAACCCCGAGTACCTCAGGGTGAAGGAGGAAGCAGGACGCGTCCTCATCGATCGAGCCGACGCACTCATTCCCGGGCTCCGCGCCTCGATCGTCACCAGCAACATCGGCACCCCGCTCACGAATGTCCGCTACGTCCGTCAACCCCAAGGAAGCCTCTACGGTCGTGAGCAATCCGTGGAGAACATGATGGACCGCCGTTCTCCGAGGACCCCGATTCCGAACCTCTTCCTCACCGGTGCGTGGATCGGCGGAGGGGGCATGACCGCAGCGGTGGCGTCGGGGCGATCCGCAGCGAGGGCCGCATCCCGTTACCTGGCGGGCGGGACGGCAGGCCATGGATGACCGCCTGCCCGGCACAAAGGGCAACGGTCAGTCGTCGCGGCGGGCTTCCGCCTGATCGGCGATCGACTGGACGATCTCGGCGTTGGCCAGGGTCGTCACGTCGCCGAGTGCCCGATGGTCGGTGATGTCACGCAGGAGCCGTCGCATGATCTTGCCGGACCGGGTCTTGGGGAGGTCAGGTGTGAAGACGATCGTGCGCGGCCGCGCAATCGCTCCGATCTTCGTTGCGACGTGGTTCCGGATCTCATCGTTCAGTTCATCGGTGTCCTCGTAGCCGCTTCGCAAGGTGACGAACGCGGCGATCGCCTGGCCCGTCATGTCGTCCGTCGCGCCCACGACGGCCGCCTCGGCGACCGCGGGGTGTGAGACAAGCGCGGATTCGACCTCAATTGTCGAGATCCGATGCCCCGAGACGTTCATCACGTCATCGACGCGTCCGAGCACCCACAGGTACCCGTCCTCGTCGATCCTGGCACCGTCGCCGGGGAAGTACCGGCCGGGGTACCTGGTCCAGTACGTGTCGACGTATCGCTTGTCGTCACCGTAGATCGAGCGGAGCATCGATGGCCACGGCTGGGTGATGGTGAGGTAGCCGCCGCCCCCAGGTGGAACAGGGTTGCCGTCCGCATCCACGACCTCGGCCGAGATGCCCGGCATCGGTTTCGTTGCTGACCCCGGCTTCGTCGGTGTGACACCCGGGAGTGGCGAGATCATGATGGACCCCGTCTCGGTTTGCCACCACGTGTCGACGATCGGACAGGTGCGGCCCCCGATCGTCTCGTGGTACCACATCCACGCCTCGGGGTTGATCGGCTCCCCGACTGTCCCGAGGAGTCGGAGCGTTGAGAGGTCGTGACGCTCCGGATACTCGTTTCCCCACTTCATGAATGCCCGGATGGCGGTTGGCGCCGTGTACAGGATCGTCACGCCGTACTCGGCGATGATCGACCACAGGCGGTCCTTGTCAGGGTGGTCCGGCGTCCCCTCGTACATGACGCTCGTCGTGTGGTTGGCGAGCGGCCCATAGACGATGTAGCTGTGCCCGGTGACCCACCCGATGTCGGCGGCGCACCAGTACACGTCGGTGTCCGGCTTGATGTCGAACACCATCGCGTGGGTTGCCGCCGCCCCGACCAGGTAGCCGCCGGTGGTGTGCATGATGCCCTTCGGCTTGGCCGTGGTGCCCGAGGTGTAGAGCAGGTACAGGAGGTCCTCGGCGTTCATGACCTCGGGCGCGCAGACGGTCGGCTGGTCGGCCACGAGGTCATGCCACCAGACGTCGCGCCCGTCGACCATCGTGACCTCCGTCTCGGTTCTGCGGAGGACGATGCAGTGTTCGATGGTGCTCGTCGCTGCCATCGCGAGGTCGCAGTTCTCCTTGAGGGGAACCACCGAGCCCCGCCTCCACGCGCCATCGCATGTGATGAGGACCCTCGCGCCTGCGTCGTCGACCCGATCCACGATCGAATCGGCGCTGAAGCCTCCAAAGATGACGGAGTGGGGAGCCCCGATCCGTGCGCATGCGAGCATGGCGATCGCGAGTTCGGGCACCATCCCCATGTAGATGGCCACCCTGTCACCCTTGTCGACACCGAGTTCCCTGAGACCGTTCGCGAAGCGGTTCACCTCGTCGGAGAGTTCCCGGTAGGTGATCGTGCGTGTGTCGCCCGGTTCGCCGATCCAGTGGTACGCAACCTTGTCCCCGCCCGAGGCGAGGTGCCTGTCGAGGCAGTTGTGTGACACGTTCAGTTCGCCGTCCGTGAACCAGGTGTAGAACGGGGGGCGTGCATCGTCGAGGCCGACGGTTGGCGGCGTGAACCAGTCGATCCGCGCATGTGCCTGGTCCATCCAGAACCCGACCATGTCGGCGTCGGCGGCCTGGTAGAGATCCGCCGATGCATTGGCCTGGCGTGTGAACGCAGGGTCGGGTGGGAACACCCGATCCTCGTTCAGCAGGTTCTCGATCCGGGCCTCGTCCATGGCGTCCTCTCGTCAGCTGGCCCGATTCTCGCTGATGTCGAGCTGCGTGTCACACGGCGGGTGGCGGCTTCGGGGATGTCGGCCCTCAAGCCTTGATGAGGCGCTCGAGTCCGAGGACGTCGATGGTGGCGCGCTCGCGGTCGATCGCCTGTCGCGAAATCGGGATACCGGTCGCTTCTGCGACGCGGTTCATCATCGAGAAGTTGCCGTACACCGTTGCGGCATCGAACAGGGATTCGCCATCGAGTTCATCGATGACCCTGTCGCGGGCCGCATCGGGGTCCTCCTGCGAGACGCCCATGACGGCATCAACGAATGCGATGAGTGCCGCTCCGCCGGGAATGCCGATCTCCACGGTCGGGTCGGTGATGCCCCGGATGTCCAGGACGTAGTCGAATGCCCTCGCGCTCGCCCGGAGCGCATACACATGGCTCATCGTTCAGTAGAAGCACTCGTTGTGCAACGAGGTGCGCGACGACACCACCTCGATCTGTGCCCGATCGAGGCCTGGGTCGCGCCGAAACGTCTCGAGTGCCATCTCCCGGTCGGTCATGTACTGGGGTCCGAATAGCGATGTGAACGCGGCGCCCTCGTCGAGGAGGAGATCGAGGGTGACGGGAATCGGGCCCGGCGGCGCGGGCACGTGGAGTCGCCTGCGGAGGAGCCCCTCGGTGATGCGGCCGGTCGGATGGCCGGACAGGGGCTCGGGGAGCGGCTCGGGTTCGATGCCGAGGCCATGGTGGGTCTCGTCGACGGATGACAGGATCGAAACGAGGGCGATGACCTCGACCGTGACCGGGTCCCCGTCGATGTCTGCGGCGGCACGCACCATGGCACCGTCGATCTGTGCCGGGTCGTGGTAGAGGGTGTCGGCGAGCGTTCCGAGGTCGCTCGTCGTGCCCCATGTGGCAGTGACCCGGTTCGCGGTCCGTGACCGGACACCGGCGAGCAGCTCGATGCGCTGGGGGCCGGTCAGGATGGGGCCGGGGCGGGCGAAGTGTCCCCAGATCGAACGGTACGCGTAGATGACGTCCGAGCGCACGGGTACGGGGGAACCGGCGAAAGCGAACACGTAGCGAACCTAGCTGATCAGTGGACGGCCCGCACCGCCATCAGACCCAGAATCAGGACGGAGAGACCGATGGTCAGGATCCTGAGGTCAGGGCGTTTCCGTGAGATCACGAGGGCGATGGCCGTGAGTGCGGCCCATGTGAGGAGCTGGACGACGACCGCGCCATCCGTCGAGGGAATCAGGACATCGACGATGATCGTCCCTCACGCGAGGCGCTCACCGGCCCGGATCGGGACGGTCAGCCAGTTCTCGGCCGGAGGCACAGCGCAGGAGTAGGCGGAGTCGTAGGCGCAGTAGGGGTGGTACGCGAGGTTGAAGTCGACCGTGACCGTGCCGTCCTCGTTCGCCTCGATGTCGAGGTAGCGACCAGCCCCGTAGGTCTCTGATCCGGAGGTCGCATCCCGGAACGGCACGAAGTACCCGGGATGGCCCGTCTCGTAGAGAAAGAGCTCGACCTGCTCACCCTCGATCGACAGGTCAACCTTCGCAACCCTCGCGTACTGTCGCTCGTCGCCCGATGTCGTGGCGATCGTCACCGCCTCCGGCTCGATCATCTCCGGCGCAACGGTGAAGACGAGATCGCCCGTGGGCGGGTAGTAGGAGAGTCCCTTGAACCCGGCTCGAGCATCCGGTGGGATCGGCGAGTGGTGGTCGGAGCCGAAGAACTCGTCCTTGGCCCTTCGATCAGCGATGAGAGAGGTGTCGTCCATGTCATCGGAACCACGGGGCCGGGGAGGTATTCCCCAACCGGGGCCACACGGCTCCCATCGGCCCGTTAGATTCGTGGTCGGAAGGGAGTGCCTGGATGTGTTGCCTGTTCGCTTCGTTGGTGATCCTGGGACCGCGATTCGCCATCCTTGTTTGGTGGATCATCGACCAGGTCCGGTGGAATCTCGCCTTCGACAACTTCTTCGTGCCGTTCGTGGGTTGGCTGCTCGTACCGTGGACCACGATGATGTATGTCGTGGTCTTCCCCGGTGGTGTGACGGGGTTCGATTGGATCATCCTGGGCTTCGGAATCCTCGCCGACATCTCCTCGTGGTCAAGCGGCGGCTACGGCGGTCGCCGTTACCAGACCACGACCTACCGGGCGTCGTGAAGCAGCGGGATCGCGATCACACGATTCGACACCGATGAGTTCCATGACCCTGTCCGAGATGCTCGAGCGTGCCCGATCCGAACTCGATCGCCTTGCACCTTCGGATCTGTCGGATGCGGTGTCACGAGGTGCGATCGTCGTCGACGTGCGGGACTCGGCGCAGCGTTCCGCTCAGGGAGGCCTCCCGGGAGCCCACTTCATCGACCTGACCGTCCTCGAATGGCGCCTTGCACCATCGAGCCCCTCCCGGAGCATGGATATCTGGCCGGATCAGGAGGTCATCCTGATGTGCCGGCAGGGCTACAGCTCTTCCCTCGCTGCGGCGCGACTCCAAGAGCTCGGACTCACGGGGGCAACGGATCTGATCGGTGGGTACGAGGCATGGATGGCGCATGTCGAGGGCCGGTGACATCTGGGACGAGGTTGGGGCCGGCGTCCTCCGGCGCAGGTACGCCTCGTT
>JAWOGV010000307.1:0-4887 GCA_046496605.1 Acidimicrobiia bacterium
GGACCATGTGCGGAGGAGCCGCGTCATCCCCCAGATGCCGAGGATCATCGCGCCTGCACCGAGGATGTACTCGGAGACGTTTCCAACACCGAAGGTGAGGACCTGTGCGACGCCGGCGATCGCAACGAGCGGCCGGATCGCGATGTCGCTCCCGAATCCCGCCGGATTCCAGCCTCCCGCGTATGCCGCAAGGGCGTCCCACCCGTTGACGGGGAACGGGAGTGTGTACCCGACGGCGGGAAGCCCCTTGGACCACAGCTGCCTCGCGGACAGGAGGACGAAGGCAGCCGCCAGGATCCCGATGATGAAGGCGGGCTGTCGCACGTCGCGACCGATCGACTCGATCGACAGGGTGTCGTCCCCGGGAAGCCGGTTCCGCAGGCCCGCGAGCGAGCGCGACACGAGCCTGCCGACGGTGACGCTCCCCTTCCGCTGGAAACGGAAGAGCTCGGTGTCACCGACGACCCTGTTGCGGCGGGCAGCCGCCCGCAGGCGGAGGGTCGATGGGAGCTTGGCGATGTTCCATCCCCAGGACCTGGCGAAATCGAAGCCGAGCCACCTGCCGAAGAACAGCGAGACGAGAACCCCGACGATGCCGATCAGGAACGCGAAGGGGATGACCCATGCAAGGGTCAGCCAGCCATAGACCTTGAGCGACGACCGGATCCGGCTCGCCTCGTCGCGCCATCTCGGCGTCGTAGCTGGCGTCTTCGGGAACCACACCTCGGCAGCAGGCGAAACGATCACCCGTGCACCCTTGAGGCGCGCCCGTTGCGCGAGGTCGATCGCGGCGGGGCCTGCCGACATCGCGGGATCGAAACCATCGAGGCCGATCATCAGGTCGCGCCGAACCAGCATGGACGTTCCCTCGACCGCGGCGACATCCCTGACGACGTCGTACTGGCCCTGGTCCCGCTCGGACTGATCGAGGCCCGTGTACGGGACCCCGAAGACATCGGTGATCAGGCCGACGGACAGGAGCGCACCGTCGTCACCAACCACCTTCGAACCGACGATGCCCGCATCGGTGCGTCCGGCGTCACGAACGAGGGCGTCGAGCGAATCAGGGATCGGCACCGCCCCCGCCCTGACGATCCAGATGTAGTCGGTCGTCGCGGGAGTGGCGCGGATCGCGTCGCCGATCGTCGGAAGGGCGCCCTGCACACCGAGACCGACGGTCACGACGTCGACCGTCTCGTACACTTGCGAGCCGATCGCCGCCATCGTGGCATCGAGGCCACCGGTGCCTTCGGCAACGACGATCGCTGCAACGGTGGCGTGCCGGATGTTGGTCATTGGCATGTGAGGTGCATTCTGGAGTCGTATCCGCCGCACGGCAATCATCGGGTGACGCTGCTGGCGGGGGGTGTCGGTGGTGCGAAGATGGCGCTTGCCCTTCGCGGCGTCCTCGATCCCGGCTCGCTGACCGTCGTCGTCAACGTGGGCGACGACACCGAACGATACGGCGTTCACGTATCTGCCGACCCTGATACGGTCCTCTACACCCTCGCGGGAGTCGTCGGACCCCACGGCTGGGGTCGCGCCGGGGACACATCCGCGGTCATGACCGAGCTCGCCAGGCACGGTATCGACACCCCGTTCATGCTGGGCGACGTCGACCTCGGTCTCTGCCTTGCACGCACCATGATGCTCAGATCCGGGATGCCCCTGTCCGTCGTCACCGAGCGGCTCTCGGCATCATTCGGCATGAGCGATGTCCGCATCATCCCGGCATCCGACGACGCCCTGAGGACGTGGGTCCAGATCGGCGACGGGAGCTGGATCGACTTCCAGTCCTACTTCGTCGACAGGGGTCACTCCGACGCGGTCAGAGCGGTCGCGTATCACGGCTCGGTGGGCGCACAGCCTGCCCCCGGTGTCATCGAGGCGATCGAATCCGCCGACGTCCTCGTCGTGGCCCCATCCAATCCTCCGCTCTCCATATGGCCGATCCTGGCGGTGGATGCCATCGACGAGGCCGTCGCCGCCCATCCGCGCAGGATCGCCGTCAGCCCACTCTTCGGAGGTGCACCCCTCAAGGGACCGGCGGACGCGGTCATGCGCGGCGTCGGACTGCCGCCAGGCACGGCCGGCGTCCTCGAGGCCTACCGTGGCAGGATCGATGCCCTGGTCGTCGATGAGTCCGACGGTGCCGACATCGATCTCGGGGAGCCGTTCGGTGTCGAGGTGATCACGGCTCCGACCCGCATCGACCGCGGCGACGGCGGATCCGCCCTCGCCGCTCGGGTGCTCGGGTGGACGCCGTGACAGACCTGCGGATCTTCGGCGTCCACGGCATCGGGGAGGTCCATCCCGGTGCTGACCTCGCGGGGATGATCCTCACAGCACTCGAGCAACAAGGTGAGCGCCTCGAACCGAGTGATGTCGTCGTCGTCACCCACAAGGTCGTCTCCAAGCAGGAAGGACGGGTGGTCGAGATCCTCGACGAGGAGGCGTACCGGAGGCTCGTGCTCTCGGAAGCCATCCGAATCGTGCGGCGACGTGGGGATCTGGTCATCGCACAGACCCGCCACGGCTTCATCTGCGCGAACGCTGCAGTCGATCGCTCGAATGTCGCCGAGGGTATGGCTGTCCTTCTGCCCGTCGATCCGGATCGCTCGGCCCATCGACTGCGCATGATCCTCGAGCGTGCATCAGGCCCGCGGATCGGCGTGATCATCACGGACACCTTCGGACGACCCTGGCGGCGGGGCCTCGTCGATGTCGCAATCGGCGTGAGCGGTGTCAGGGTGATCGACGATCTGCGGGGAACCCGTGACACCCACGGGAACGAGCTCCATGTCACCGAGGTCGCCGTGGTCGACGAGGTGGCTGGTGCGGCCGACCTCGCCATGGGCAAGGCGACGAACATCCCCGTGGCGATCGTGCGTGGCCTCGACATCGGCGGGGACGGACGCGCGACGGACCTCGTCCGCCCTGCCGAGGAGGATCTGTTCCGATGAGAGGGCGCGGTCGGAGCGATGCCTGAGCTCCCCGAGATCGAAGCCTACCTCCACGCCCTCCGGCCGCGCATCGTCGGGCGAGTCGTCGAGGACGTGAGGATCGCATCGTTCTCGCTGCTCAAGACCTTCGATCCCCCTGTCGACACCGCGAGGGGCAGGGTCGTCGACGGCGTCCATCGAATCGGGAAACGGGTGAGCATCGATCTGACGGACGGCCTCCACCTCGTCATCCACCTGATGGTCGCCGGCCGCTTCCAGTGGAACGATGTGCCCAAACCGATACCCAGACGGGGAGGCCTCGCGGCCTTCGACGTCTCGACAGGCTCCCTCGTGCTGACCGAGGCAGGCACGAAGCGGCGCGCGTCCCTGTCCGTGCTCACGACCGCCGACCTGCCTTCCGTGGATCCCGGGGGAATCGAGGTGGCGGAGGCCGATCTCGATCGCTTCGCGCAGGCACTCCTCGCAGGAAGGCACACCCTCAAGCGTGCCCTCACGGATGCCCGGAGCATCTCGGGCATCGGCGGGGCCTTTGCCGACGAGATCCTCCACGCGGCGAGGCTGTCACCGACGCAGATGAACACGAACCTCACCTCCGACGAGATTGAGCGACTCTGGCAGGCATCACGGACGGAGCTCGACCGATGGACCCGGATCCGCATCGAGGAGACAGGGGATGGGTTCCCGACGAAGGTGACCGCGTTCCACCCCGCCATGGCCGTTCACGGGAGGTTCGGCCAGCCATGCCCGGTGTGCGGCGCTCCGATCCAACGCATCGTCGCATCGGATCGCGAGACCAACTACTGCCCCGGTTGCCAGACGAACGGCAGGATCCTCGCCGATAGGAGCCTCTCGAGGCTGCTCAAGGACGATTGGCCGAGGCACCTCGACGAGTTGTGACGGTCGTCGTGTGACCGTCCTCAGCGGGCCTCGCCCCTCCACCAACGGACGGTCTCGGCGATCCCTTCGTGCAGCGGGGTCCAGGCCTCCCAACCGAGGTGTGCCCTCGCCGCTGATGCGTCGAGGCACGAGCGGAGCTGCTCGCCACGGCGCCCTGCAGCCATGACGGGAGCGATGTCGGCACCTGTCGCCTCTACGACGATCTCGAAGAGCTTGGCGATGGACGTTTCGACACCGGTGCCGATGTTGAGATACCTCGATCCCCCGACCCTCGATGCTCGCACCATCGCATCGGTGACATCCTCGACGAACACGAAATCCCTCGTCTGGCTGCCGTCACCGTAGATCGTCGGCGTTCGACCCGCGACGAGGTCACCGATGAAGATCGCAACGACACCCGCCTCCCCGTGCGGGTCCTGTCGCGGCCCGTACACGTTCGCGAACCCGAGGGACATGTAGTCGAGGCCGTAGGTCTCGCTGTAATAGCGGAAGTACTCCTCGACCACGAACTTCGAGACGCCGTAGGGCGACCCCGGCCGTCGCTTCTGGGTCTCGGGCGTCGGGATGTTGAAGGTGTCACCGAACGTCGCGCCTCCCGAGGACGCGAACACGAAGCGCTCGGCATCGCAGTGGCGGGCAGCCTCGAGCATGTTCAGGGTTCCGAGGATGTTGATGCGGGCATCACGCACCGGATCGCTCACGGACAGGCGCACGTCGATCTGCGCGGCGAGATGGTGGATCGAGTTCGGGCGGAAGTCGCGGACGAGGCCGACGACCCGATCATCCGACACGTCGATCTGGTGGATCGTCACGTTCCCCCGTGCCCGGGCATCCTTGAGGTTCGCGAGCGATCCGGAGCTGAGGTCGTCGATGACGAGCACGTCGAACCCCTCGTCCACGAGCCTGTCGACGAGGTTGGATCCGATGAACCCTGCTCCACCGGTGACGACAGCACGCTGTGATGTCATATGCGCACAGGCAGCTCGGAGGCCAGGAACTCCGCCAACCGCGACACGACATCATCGAA
>JAWOGV010000308.1:0-7384 GCA_046496605.1 Acidimicrobiia bacterium
AGCGCGAGGGCGATCGACTTGCGGCCTGTGCCGATGGACGGTCCGCGGAACACGTCGAACACACGAACGTCCTCCAGGTACGGCCCAGCGGCGCTCGTCACGACGGCCAGGACATCACCTGCGGGCACGGACTCGTCCATGGCGAACGCGAGGTCGAAGATGACGGGCGGGTATGTCGATGGTGCGACGTACTGCCATGGTCCCCTCTCGATGAGCAGCTCGACGAGCTCCATCTCCGCACCGACGACGCGACCCGTGAGCCCGAACGCCTCGGCGACCGACGGGTGGATCTCACCAACGGTCCCCACGACGGTGTCAGCGACGAGGATGTCGGCGCATCGTCCGGGGTGGAACGACGCGTGACGTGCGGCTCGGACGGACGCATGGGGGATGCCGAGCTTGTCGGCCAGGAGCTGCCACATACCCGTTCCATCGAAGACGTCGGGTTCCGAGCCCGGAGTGTGCCACGTTGCGTCCTGGGCACCGGCGATGATGAATGCCATGCGATCGGGCTGTTCGGGGAGCTTGCCGGCTCCCTGGAGGAAGACCTTGCCGATCTCGAACAGCCGCACGGACGGGATCCTCCGCCCGAGGTTCGCTGCGGCCGACTTGAGGATGCCGGGGAGCAGCGTCGTGCGCATGATCCCCTCTCCTTCGTTGAGCGGGTTCATGACAGGGATGCCGGATCGGACGGGGTGACCTTCTGCGAAGCCGAGGGTGTCGAGGTCCCGCGCGCCGAGGAACGAGAACGAGAGGGTCTCGTGGAAGCCCGCGCCCACCATGATCTCGCGGATGGCGCGGATCCGCTGCTCGCGGAACGGCAAGCCGAGGCCCGGACCCTGCGGCACCGTGTCGGGCACGGCGTCGAATCCGTGGAGGCGGGCGATCTCCTCGACCAGGTCCACGGTGCGGCGAACGTCGGGTCTGCGCGTCGGCACGGTGACGATGAGCGGATCGTCACCCTCGACTCCGAACCCCAGGCGCCGGAGGAGGTTCGCGGTGATCGACGCGTCGAGTTCGATGCCGAGTATCCGTGGAGTCTCCGACAGGGGATACCGGATGGTCCAGGGGCTGAGGGAACCGGGATCCTCGTCCACGGCCGTCGAAGCCGCAGCGCCACCTGCGATCTCCTCGAGCAGTTGGGCGACGCGATCTGCACCCATGGCACAGAACGAGGGATCGGCCCCCCGTTCGAACCTCGCCGAGGCCTCGGATCTGAGGTTGAGGCGCTTCGACGTGACGAGGATGCTCGCAGGGTCCCAGTACGCAGCCTCGATGAAGACGTTCGTGGTGGTGGCGTCGACTTCCGTCGATGCACCGCCCATGACGCCCGCAATGGCGACGGGGTGGGCGCCGTCCGTCACGACGATGTCGTTGGGCGCGAGGATGCGCTCCTGGTCGTCGAGCGTGACGATCCTCTCACCCTGATCTGCCATTCGGATGCCCAAGCGGGTCCCGAGCCTGTCGACGTCGAACGCGTGGGTCGGGTGCCCGAACTCGACCATCGCGTAGTTGGAGGCGTCGACCACGTTCGAAATGGGACGCATCCCTGCCTGGATGATCCTCCATCGCATCCAATGCGGCGAAGGTCCCACGGTGATGCCGCGTACCTGGCGTCCCGCGAATCGGGGGTTCGCATCAGATGCTTCGATCACGACGCGGACATCGGTGGGTGGCCCGTCGCCGGACACGGCGATGAGCGGGTCCCGAAGGGGCAGGTCGAGGTACGCCGCGATGTCGCGTGCGAGGCCGTACACGGAGAGGCAGTCCGGGCGGTCAGGCGTCACGTTGACCTCGAACCACACGTCAGGCAGGCCGACGAGCATCTCGAAGGGCGTCCCGATCGCATCGGCCGCCTCCGGGTAATCGGAATCGAGCACCATGATGCCGTCGCTGTCGTCGCCGAGGCCGAGCTCGGCCTCCGAGCAGATCATGCCGTTCGACGTCACCCCTCTGATCTCGCGGCGGACGATCGTGAAATCGGCGCCGAGCACAGCTCCCGGCAACGCGACCGGCACGATGGCACCTGCCTCGAAGTTCCACGCTCCGCAGATGATCCCCAGTTCCTCGGTCCCGACGTCCACACGCGTCAAGCGGACCTTGTCGGCGTTGGGGTGGGGTGTCACGTCGAGCACCTTGCCAACCACGACGCCTTCGAACCCCGGCTCGAGAGGCCTCCAAGCCTCGACCTCGTGGCCGAGGCTCTCGAAGATGTCGGCGAGGCGTTGGCCGTCGATGTGATCGGGGATCGCAACGAATTCGCGGAGCCATCGCAGGGTCAACTTCATCGGTACTGCTCCAGGATCCGCACGTCGGGGTCGATCAGGGCGCGCAGGTCGCGGATGCCGTGGCGGACCATTGCGATGCGTTCCACCCCCATTCCGAACGCGAAGCCCGTGACGGCATCGGGGTCGTAGCCGACGTGCTCGAACACACCGGGGTGGACCATGCCACACCCGAGGAGCTCCATCCACTGGCCGTTCGTGTATGCGTACATCTCTGCCGAGGGCTCGGTGAATGGGAAGTAATGGGGGATGAACTTGACGTCCGTCCCCGGGCCGAAGAAGCGGCGGGCGAACTCGGCGAGGGTTCCCTTGAGGTCCCCGAAGGTGATCCCACGGTCGACCGCGAGGCCCTCGACCTGGTGGAAGACGGGCGAGTGGGTCGCGTCGAGCGAATCGGAGCGGAACACCTTCCCGGGAACGACGACGTACACGGGAGGATCATTGCTCTCCATGTGTCGCGCCTGCATGGGTGACGTGTGGGTTCGCAGGAGGATCTCCTCCTCCGCGTCGCCGTAGTCGAGGTACAGGGTGTCGGTCTCGAGACGCGAGGGATGGGTCTCGGGTATGTTCAAGGCGGTGAAGTTGTAGAACGCCGTCTCCGCCTCGGGACCCGTTGCCACCGTGTACCCGAGGCTCACGAAGATGTCGACGATCTCGTCGACGGTCTGGTGGATCAGATGGACACTGCCCCTTCCGGGGACCCTGCCGGGAAGGGTCACGTCGACGGCGTCTGCCCCGAGGGCGGCAGACCGTTCGGCCGACGCGAGGTCGAGGCGTCGGCGGGAGATCTCGTCGGACAACTCGGTCGCCACGGAGTTGATCCTGAGTCCCCGCTCCCTGCGCTCCTCAGGATCCTCGATCGTCCCGAGCTCCTTGCGGGCGGACGCGATCAGGGACTGGCGGCCGATCGTTTCGGCCTCGATCGCATCGAGATCGGACGTCGTTGCGGACGCGGCGATCCGCGACGACGCGTCGATACGAAGGGCTTCGAGGGGGTCCATGGAGTCATCTACTCTAGTCGTGGCGGTCATCGCTCTCCTTCCGGTGGGGGCAGGGCCCGGAAGAGCGAAAGCCCGGGCTGCTACCCGGGCTCGTGGTGCGAAGTATCGATCGGACGCGTCACGCGACGCGGGCCGGTGAGCCCGGTATGGGTACGCTCGTAAATCGTCCGCGCTTCATGCGGGGGAACTGTAGCACCCGTCGTCCGCCGAAGGTCTACGCGCCCCGCCCGAGCGAGTACATGGCGATGCTCGCGGCGACCGCAGCGTTCAGGCTCTCGGTCCCCGGCGCCGTCGGTATGGTCATCGTTACATCGCACCCCTCGACCAACGCCGCGGGGAGGCCGGTTGCCTCCGAGCCGATGAGGATGGCTGTCGGTTGCGCTGTGCGCGGCGGCACCCCTCCCCCAGCGACGGCGGTGGCCACGGTGCGCAGCTTCGCCGCCCGGCTCTCTGCCACCGGATCCTCCGATCTTGCGATGTGCACCTCGAAGACGGCGCCCGCTGACGACCGAATTGCCTTCGGGGACCACGGGTCGGCGGTGGACCCGCTGACGGCGACGTCGTAGCCGAACGCGACGGCGCTGCGCACGATCGTGCCGACGTTGCCGGGATCTGACACGTCATGGAGCACGACGGTGTCGCGGTCGCGAATCGTCGTGAGTGCAGGGATCCGGAAGACGGCGAGCGGGCCCCTGGGTTCCTCGGTGTCCGACAGCGACCTGAGCACCCGGGGCGTCACGATGAGGACGTCGCACCGACGGGGTGGATCGAGGATGGTGTCGTCGAGCATGGTCTCGTCCGATGGATCGGTCAGCACCAGCAGGGTTGGTCGCAGCGATGACCGGAGCAGGGCGCTCACGACGTGTGGCCCCTCGGCGAGCGAGGATCCGGCTGCCCTGCGACCCTTCGACGAGTGCAGGGCGCGGATCGCCTTGATCCGGGGATTCGACGTCGAGGTCACGATCTCCATTGCGGGATCGTATGGCGTGCATCGGGGGAACGGACGCGAGGACCCGGTCGGTCCTCGCGTGGCGCCCGACGCGTTGCCCTACTCGGTCGCGGCGCTGGCGGCCACCTCGACGAGGGCTCGGAAGCCATCAGGGTCGTTGACCGCCATCTCCGCGAGCATTTTGCGATCCACCTCGACATCGGCGGCCTTGAGCCCTGCCATGAAGCGCGAGTAGCTCATGCCGTGGGCTCGGGCTGCTGCGTTGATACGCTGGATCCAGAGGCGGCGGAACTGCCCCTTGCGCGCACGACGGTGGTCGTACGAATCCTGCATCGCGTGCATGACCTGTTCACGGGCGGTTCGGTAGCGCCGGCTGCGGGCACCGGTGTATCCGGAGGCCCTCTCCATCACCTTCTTGCGCTTCTTGCGCGCATTCACGGATCGTTTCACACGAGCCATGGGGGCCTCCTAGTTGTGGAGCATGCGATCGATGCGCTTGGCATCGCCGCCGCTGAGTGTTCCGGTTCCCTCGACGCGACGCCAACGCGTCGCCGTCTTCTTGTGTCGGTTGTGGCCCCGCCACGCACGCATGTGCGTGATCTTGCCACTCCCCGTGCGCTTGAATCGCTTTGCCGCACCCTTGTGCGTCTTCATCTTCGGCATGATCTTCTCCTCTGCTCGAAACGGCGGTGCGAGCTATTCGTCTTCCGAATCGGGCTCGTCCTGGGAATCGAACTCGTCCTGGGAATCGAGCGCGTCCCCGACGGGCATGTCCTTTGCGGGTGCAAGGACCATGACCATGTTCCTACCGTCCATCTTGGGCATCGCCTCGATCACCGCATAGTCCTCGACGTCCTCGAAGAGGCGTTGGAGGATGTTGCGGCCGAACTCGGGGTGGGCGACCTCTCGGCCGCGGAACCGCATCGTGCACTTGACCTTGTCGCCTGCCTGGAGGAACTTGACCACGCGCTTTCGCTTGACCTCGTAGTCGCTCGCCCCGATCTTCGGCCGGAACTGGACTTCCTTGATCACCGTGCGTGTCTGGCTCTTGCGGGCTTCGCGCGCCTTGACGGACTGGTCGTACTTGTACTTCCCGTAGTCCATCATGCGAACAACCGGCGGTCGGGCGTCGGGAGCGACCTCCACGAGGTCGAGTCCCAGTTGCGCTGCGAGCCATCGAGCTTCGTCGATGTCCTTCTCGCCGATCTGTGCACCGTCGGGTGCGATCAGGCGGACGCGCTTGACGCGAATACGTTCATTGACCCTTGGTTCCGCGATGGGAGTGCCTCCTGATTCGTGGTCCTGCCGCCGAGGAGTCGCCTACGAGAACGACGGCAGCACGATGCCACCAGGAGTTCTGGACCAGCCGCACCTTGGACGGTGGACTGGTGGGAAGCAGGCGCCCCCTCTTCATTGTCGGAGGGAGAGTATCAGGATCGGGAGCGATGTGATCACCGTTGTCGCAGATCGATCGCCGGCAATCACCCGATCGCGTCGAGCGCCCTCGCCGCCATGACAGCGGCGATGGCAGCTTCCCTTCCCTTGTTCTCGGGTCCCGGTCCGCTGCGCGACAGCGCATGGGCGACATCACGGACCGTGAGGATGCCGAACGCGATGGGAACACCGGTGTCGAGCTGGACCCGCATGAGACCCTCCGAGGCCCGATGGGCGACGTGCTCGTAGTGATCGGTCTCCCCCTGGATCACGGCACCGAGGCAGACCACGGCATCGAACCCCCTCGTTGCAAGGCGCTTGGCGATCAGGGGAAGCTCGAACGCCCCCGGAGCCTCGACGACGAGTACGTCCTCAGCCTCTGCTTCCCTCAGGTAATCGACCGCTCCCTGCGCGAGACCTCTGGTTATCGATCCGTTGAAGACCGAGGTCACGACGCCGATGCGCAGTCCCCGCGCATTCAGGTCGAGCGGGCCCCCGTCGGCATCGTCAGCCCGCATGGGCATCCTCGTCGTGTCCGATGTGACCCATTCGTGTCTCCTTCGTTCGCAGGTAGGTGCGATTGTGCGCGGTCTCGCCGACCCACAGTGGTTGCCTGTCGAGGATGTCGATCCCGAATCGCCCCAGTTGGTCGATCTTGTCGGGATTGTTGGTCAGCAACACGACGCTCACGACGCCGAGGTCCCGCAGGATCTGTGCGTCGACGCCGTAGTGGCGGCTGTCGTCGGCGTGTCCGATCTGGCGGTTGGCATCGACGGTGTCGAGTCCCTGTTCCTGGAGCGCATACGCGGAGATCTTGTCGAGGATTCCGATGCCCCTTCCTTCATGGGACGTGTTGTACACGATCACGCCCTTCCCCATCTCGGCGATGAGGCGCATCGACTCGTCGAGCTGGGACCCACAATCGCACCGGAGGGAACCGAACACGTCACCCGTCAAACACACCGAGTGGACCCGCGTGAGCACGGAGGTTGCGCCGGAAACGTCACCTCTCACCAGGGCGACGTGAGCGCTTCCGTCGATCGTTGAGCGATAGCCGATGACGGTGAACTCTCCGTGTCCCGTGGGGAGCGTCGCATGTGATCGACGCTCGACGAGTTCCTCGGTCCGCCATCGGTGCGCAACGAGGTCATCGATCGAGATCATGGCGAGGTCGTGCACCTCGGCGAACTCGGCGAGGTCCGCTCCGCGCATCATGGTCCCGTCGTCGTTGACGATTTCGCAGAGCACGCCTGCAGGGAACAGCCCGGCCATTCGTGCGAGATCGACCGCAGCCTCCGTGTGCCCGGCGCGGGCGAGTACCCCACCCTCGTGGTACCTGAGCGGAAAGATGTGGCCGGGTCGGTGGAAGTCGCTCGGTCGCGAATCGGGATCGACCACGGCGCGGATCGTCGCTGCCCTGTCCGCAGCCGAGATACCGGTTGTCGTGCCCCTGGCGTAGTCGATCGAGACGGTGAATGCGGTCTGGTGCCGTTCGGTGTTGTCGACCACCATGAGGGGCAGGCCGAGCTCATCGAGCCGCTCCCCCGTCGTCGGGAGGCAGATGAGGCCGGACGTGTATCGCACCATGAAGGCGATCTGCTCCGGAGTCGCCTTCTCCGCCGCGAGGATGAGGTCACCCTCGTTCTCCCGGTGGACGTCGTCCACCACGAGCACGAACTCGCCATCGCGCATCGCACCGACCGCCTGCGCCTCGG
>JAWOGV010000313.1:0-3853 GCA_046496605.1 Acidimicrobiia bacterium
CGATCAGCGGTCCAACGACTCCAGCGAGTGCTTCACCGGACGTGACGCCGAACACGCCGATGGACACGGCGATGGCGAGTTCGAAGTTGTTGCTCGCCGACGTGAACGCAACGGTCGTGTTCTTCGGATACGTCATCCGGAGGCGCAGCCCGACAGCGAACGAGATCACCCACATGAGGAGGAAGTACACGAGCAGTGGCAGGGCGATGCGCACGACGTCGAGGGGTTGGGACGTGATGGCCTCACCCTGGAGGGCGAAGAGGATGACCACGGTGAAGAGCAGGCCGTACAGCGCCCACGGGGCGATCCTGGGGATGAAGGTCGTCTCGTACCACTCGACACCCCTGGTTCGCTCACCCCACTGGCGGGTGAGGAATCCCGCAACGAGTGGGATGCCGAGGAAGACGAGGACGATCTTCGCGATCTCCCACATCGACACGTCCAGGGTCGCCGTGTCGAGCCCCAGCCAACTGGGGAGCAACTCGAGGTAGAAGTATCCGAGCAGGGCGTACGCGACGATCTGGAAGACCGAGTTGATCGCCACGAGTACCGCCGCCGCCTCCCGGTCGCCGCATGCGAGGTCGTTCCAGATCAGGACCATGGCGATGCAGCGTGCGAGCCCGATGATGATGAGGCCGGTTCGGTATTCCGGGAGGTCCGGCAGGAGCAGCCACGCCAGTGCGAACATGAGGGCGGGCCCGACGATCCAGTTGAGGACGAGCGAGAGACTGATCAGCGTGCGATCCGTGGCAACGTCGCCGATCTTCGAGTAGCGCACCTTTGCGAGCACGGGATACATCATCAGGAGGAGCCCGATCGCGATCGGGAGCGACACACTTCCGATCTTGACGGCGTCGAGCCAGTCGTTGAGGTCGGGGATCAGCCTTCCGAGCAGCAGCCCTCCGACCATCGCAAGCCCGATCCAGAGAGGCAGATATCGGTCGAGCGTGGAGAGCCGCCCGATCACGGCCTCGTCAGCCCTCACTCCTTCGGATGCGGTCACGAACGAAGGCCCTCGGGGAGCGCGGAGGAGATCAGGTCTCGCGCATTCTCGGTCAGCGCATAGTCGACCCATCGCCCCCGCTTGGTACCGGCGATCAGCCCGGCTTCACGGAGCACCTTCAGGTGGTACGACAGCAGGTTCGGCGCGAGGTCGAGCTTCTCCTGGAAGTGGCAGTTGCATCGGACCTTGGGCGAGAGCATCTCGAGGATCTCGATCCGGATGGGGTCTGCAATCGCTTTCAGCACTGTGGCCCGAGTGGCCAGATCTGTCTGTTCAAGAACGGTTGAAGCCTTCACCTGGGAATCGTACCTGCACTCGGCCGCTTGGTCAACATCCGTTGAAGTGTCGCCCGGTTCGCCAGGATTCCTCCCGGCGGACGGGACGAAGCGGAGCTAGGTTTACTGGACATGTGCGCACCGATCCGCTCACATACCTGTCTACGCCGACCAGAGGAGAGTCACCGTGGCCAACGTCGTGAGAGCCGCCATCGTCCAGACCGAGTGGACGGGTGACAAGGAGTCGATGATCGAGCGGAACGAGGCGTACGCCCGCAGCGCCGCGGAACAGGGCGCGCAGGTGATGTGCTTCCAGGAGCTCTTCTACGGACCGTACTTCTGCCAGGTCCAGGAGAACGAGCACTTCGACTATGCCGAGCCGATCCCCGACGGTCCGACGACGACGAGGATGCAGACCCTCGCGCGCGAGACGGGCATGGTCCTCGTCGTTCCGATCTTCGAGAAGGAGGACGACGGCTTCTTCTACAACACCGCCGCAGTCATCGACGCGGACGGGACCTACCTCGGGAAGTACCGCAAACAGCACATCCCACACGTCAAGGGGTTCTGGGAGAAGTTCTACTTCCGGCCGGGGAACGGCGGCTACCCGGTGTTCGACACCGCCGTCGGACGGATCGGCGTGTACATCTGCTACGACCGCCACTTCCCGGAGGGCTGGAGGGCGCTGGGCCTCAACGGGGCCAAGATCGTCTTCAACCCCTCGGCCACGAGCAGGGGACTGTCGATGTACCTGTGGAACCTCGAGCAACCCGCCGCCGCGGTCGCCAACGAGTACTACATCGGGGCCATCAACAGGGTCGGCACCGAGCCCTACGGTGACAACGACTTCTACGGGTCGTCCTACTTCGTCGATCCCAGGGGACAGTTCGTGGGGGACCAGGCCTCCGACACCGACGAGGAGCTCGTCATCAGGGACCTCGACCTCGACCTGATCGACGAGGTGCGAAAGCAGTGGGCGTTCTACCGGGACCGCAGACCCGACGCGTACGACGACCTCGTCGCTCCCTGACATGGGACACCACGAAGAACTCCTGAAGCGGCACCGGGCGGTCCTCCCGTCGTGGATCGCGTTGTACTACGACGAACCGATCTCGATCGTCGATGGCGAGGGACGCCACGTGGTCGACGCCGAGGGCAACCGATACCTCGACATGTTCGGGGGCATCCTGACGACGATGACCGGGTACAGGATCCCGGAGGTGGTCGAGGCGATCCGCGAGCAGGCGGGCAGGATGCTGCACACCTCGACGCTGTACCTGATCGAGTCCCAGATCGAGCTGGCGGAACGCATCGCGGCCCTGTCGGGAATCCCCGACGCCAAGGTCTTCTTCACGAACTCCGGCACTGAGGCGAACGATGCCGCCCTGATGATGTCGACCCAGTTCCGGAAGTCGAACCAGGTTCTGGCGATGCGCAACAGCTACCACGGGAAGTCGCACTCGGCGATCGCCGTCACAGGGAACAGGGCGTGGAGCGCGACGCAGCTCACGCCGTTCCACACGGTGTACGTCCAGTCCGGGTATCGGTATCGGAGCCCGTTCAGGGACCTCGACGATGCGGCCTACATCGAGGCGTGCAAGGACGACCTGCGGGATCTGCTGCGGGTCGCGGTGTCGGGGCAGGTCGCATGTCTCATCGCGGAGCCGATCCAGGGCGTCGGGGGCTTCGCCACGCCACCCGACGGGTTCTACGGCGGCCTCGAAGAAGTGCTCGACGAACAGGGGATCCTCTTCATCTCCGATGAGGTCCAGACGGGGTGGGGACGAACCGGTGACCACTTCTGGGGATACCAGGCCCACGGCGTCACACCGGACCTGATCACCTTCGCGAAGGGACTCGGCAACGGAGTGGCGATCGCCGGTGTCGTCGGGAGGGCGGACATCATCGACGCGATCCCCGCGAACTCGATCTCGACGTTCGGCGGGAACCCGCTCGCCACCACGGCCGCACTCGCCAACCTCGACTACCTGATCAGGAACGATCTGCAGACGAACGCCCGCAAGGTGGGTGGTCAGCTGCGCATGGACCTGGATCGTCTCGCCGAGGAGGTCCCCAACATCGGTGATGTGAGGGGCAAGGGCCTCATGCTCGGCGTCGAGTTCGTCGTTCCGACCACGACCGATCCCGACGTCGCGACGACCAAGCAGGTGATGGAGGCAGCCAGGCGGCGCGGCCTCCTGATCGGGTCGGGAGGACTCCACGGCAATGTGCTGCGAATCGCGCCGCCCCTGTCGATCACGTCCGAGGAGGCGGCGGACGGCTTTCGGATGCTCTCGGACGCGGTCCACGACGTGGTCGAATGATCAACGGCTCCATCTCCATTCCCAGGCCTAGGAGGTAAGGCGAACATGGCAAGGATGCTCATCGAAGGTGGCACCGTCGTCACGGCGACCGAGATCATGGAGGCGGATGTCCTGATCGACGGGGGCAAGGTCGTCGCCCTGTACGCCCGGGGCGTTGACGGCCTCGCCGCGGCCCTTGCACGCGCAGCCCTCGAGGTCAGCGCGGAGACCGTGATCGACGCAACGGGAAAGTACGTCATGCCGGGTGGTGT
>JAWOGV010000019.1:0-7928 GCA_046496605.1 Acidimicrobiia bacterium
GGTGCTGCGCGTGTTCGGCCTCGGCTCCGGGAACCAGTCGACCCGACGCAGCAACGACGCGCCACCACGGAAGGCCCGGTGTGGATCGCAGGAGGTTGCCGACCGCTCTGGCGGCCCCCGGATGCCCGGCTTCTGCGGCGATCTCGCCGTAGGTGCTCACGGTACCGAATGGGATATCCCGCACCATCGCCATGACGTTCTCCTCGAAGTCGTCGTCTGGCATCAGAACGTACCGAACAATCGATCGCCCATGTCGCCGAGACCCGGGACGATGTAGAAGTCGTCGTTCAGCTCCCGGTCGTGTGCCGCCGCGACGATGCGGACGTCGGGATGGTCGCGGAATAACCGCTGGACTCCCTCAGGTGCGGTCACGACACACAGCGCCGTGATGTCACGGGCGCCCGAGGATTTCACCTTGTCCACTGCCCACGACAGCGAACCCCCCGTTGCGAGCATCGGCTCGCAGATCAGGACGAAGGCGTCCGAGAGGTCCGGGAGCTTGGCGTAATACTCCTGGGGCATTGCGGTCTCCTCGTCCCTGGCGACGCCGGCGAAACCCACCTTCACGTTCGGGATCGTCTCGAGGACGGCGTCGAGCATGCCGAGGCCGGCCCGCAGGACGGGGACGGCGACGACGTTCTCGACAACGTGTCCCGTGGTCGGTTCCATGGGGGTCTCGATCATCTTCGCGGTGAGCGGAAGCCGCTTGGTCGCTTCGATCACGAGCGTGTAGGTGAGCCCCCGGGCCGCGGCACGGAACTCCTGGGGAGGCGTCGTGCGATCGCGCAGCACCGTCAGGTAGTGGCGAGTCAGCGGATGGTCGATGACCGTCAGGTTCATGCAGTTCCCCAGTTGCTTCCTGCACGGTACCAAAGGTCGTCGCAGCACATGGTGGACATCGCCCCATACACTCGGTCCATGTTCGATTCCCTGTCCGGACGCCTCGGTGGTGTCTTCGATCGATTGCGAAGCAAGGGGCGACTCTCGGAGGAGGACGTCGATGCCGCCCTGCGAGAGGTGCGGCTCGCACTTCTCGAGGCCGATGTCAACCTCGGCGTCGTCAAGACGTTCCTCGCGAGGGTGCGAGAACGAGCCCTCGGTTCGGAGGTCACCAAGAGCCTCACCCCCGGCCAGCAGGTGATCAAGATCGTCCACGAGGAGCTCATCGTCACCCTCGGTGAACGGGAGGCACCCCTCGTGCGGCCCGCGGCGCCGCCCCTCGTGATCATGATGGTCGGGCTCCAGGGATCGGGAAAGACGACGACCGCGGCGAAGATCGCCCTCCACCTCAAGGGCAAGGGCAAACGACCCCTCCTCATCGCCGCAGACCTGCAACGTCCCGCGGCGATCGACCAGCTCGAGACACTCGGACGGCGGATCGATGTCCCGGTCTTCGTCGATCGGCGCAGCTCTCCACCCAAGGTGGTCAAGGCGGGAATGCGCCACGCGCGCGAGGTGTCCGCCAACGTGGTGATCATCGACACCGCGGGGCGGCTCCAGATCAACACCGAGCTGATGAAGGAGCTCGCCGCGATTCGGAAGATCGCCGAGCCCGATGAGACCCTGTTGGTCGTCGATGCGATGACCGGCCAGGAGGCCGTGAACGTCGCGCTCGGGTTCTCCGAGTACACCACCCTCACGGGTCTCGTCATGACGAAGGTCGACGGCGATGCACGCGGTGGGGCGACGATCTCGGCCAGGGAGGTCACGGGCGTTCCGGTCAAGTTCGTGGGCACGGGCGAAACGATCGGCGATCTGGACGCGTTCTACCCGGAGCGTATGGCGTCGCGCATCCTCGGCATGGGTGACGTCCTGTCGTTGATCGAGAAGGCGGAGGCGACGTACGACCAGGAAGAGGCCGAACGTGCCGCCAGGAAGATGTTCGATGCCTCCTTCGACCTCGAGGACTTCCTCGAGCAGTTCCAACAGATCAAGAAGATGGGACCTTTGCAGCAGCTCGTGGGTATGCTCCCGGGCGCAGGCTCCGCCCTGCGAGATGTCCAGGTGGACGAGCGACAGCTCGCCCGCGTGGAAGCGATCATCCGGTCGATGACACCGGGTGAACGGAGGAATCCGAAGACGATCAACGGCAGTCGGAAGCGCCGCATCGCCGCCGGGTCGGGAACGAGACCGCAGGACGTCAACGGAGTCCTCAGACAGTTCTCGCAAGCACAGAAGATGATGAAGGCCATGGCAGGCGGTAGGAGTCCCATCCCCGGACTCACGATGCCCCCCATGCCACGCCAAACCAAGAAGAGGTGACCGATGGCAGTCAAGATCCGCCTTACGCGGCTTGGCAAGAAGAAGCAGCCGACCTACCGCGTCGTCGTGATGGACTCTCGCAAGACCCGCGACGGCCAGTACATCGAGCAGCTCGGCTTCTACGATCCACGTCAAGAGCCGTCGCTCATCCAGATCGACAACGAGCGAGCGCTCCACTGGCTCACGACCGGCGCCCAGCCGACCGAGCGTGCGAAGAAGCTCCTCGAGATCTCCGGTGCATGGACGCAGTTCAAGATCGCAAAGGGTGAGATCCACACGGTCGGAGGCGACGCGCCAAAGGCGAAGTCGCCGAAGGCCAAGGCCCCGAACGCCAAGACCCCTGAGGCAGTGGTACCTGAGGCCGTGGTCCTGGAGGCGGCGGTCCCTGAGGCGGCGGTCCCTGAGGACGAGGAAGCGACCGCTGCTACGACCGTGCCCGAGGATCAGATCGACGTCCCCGAGGTGGTTGCCGTCGAAGCCGAGGCCGTCGAGGCCGATGCTCCTTCGCCGATCGAGCCGGTCCCAGCCGAAGCCCCCGACAAAACGGAAGCACCATGAGCCAGGGTGAGATCGTCGACAGGGTCGTCGCCTACGTCGTATCGGAAATCGTCGATGACCGCGACGCCGTCGAAGTGAACATCGTGTCCGATGGCGAGGACGCCGTCGTCGCTGAGGTTCGCGCGGCGAAGAGCGACATGGGACGCGTCATCGGAAAACGGGGACGAGTCGCTCGGGCGATTCGCAACGTCGCCTCCGCGGCAGCCGAGGAAGAGGGACTCGCCGTCGAGGTCGACTTCCTCGACTGACGTGACAGGCGATCACGACCACATCCCCATCGGGTACGTGCGCAAGGCTCACGGCATCCGAGGGGATGTTCTCGTTCGAGGGCTCGTATCCGACGCAGCGGAGCGGTTCACGGATGCGACGATCCTCGTCACCGGGGAACCGCAGCGTCGCACATTCGCCATCGATGCGGTCGCGCTCCATCAGGGGGACTTCATCGTGAGCCTCGAGGGGATCGACACGAGAAACGAAGCAGAGGCCCTCGTCGGGACGCAGTTCGTGATCCCGCTGTCCGAGCGCAGACGTCTCGACGACGCCGAATGGTGGATCGAGGATCTCGTCGGGTGCGTCGTCGTCGACCTCGATGGGAAGATGATCGGCACCGTCACCGATGTGATCGTCGGAGCCGCCCAGGACCGCCTCGCGGTGACGACCGCGGACGGAGCGCTCGGCGAGATCCCATTCGTCGATCAGCTCGTCCCCGTCGTCGACATCGCTGCCCGGCGCATCGTGGTGGACCTGCCCGAGGGCCTGGTCGGGTAGGGCAGGCCATCGCGAACATCTCCCCGCCGAGCACGGTCCCACTCCCTATCCTCGGCCCATGACCTTTGACCGGCGCATCCGCATCGTCACGGCGACCTCGCTGTTCGATGGCCATGACGCGTCCATCAACATCATGCGACGGATCCTCCAGTCGAACGGTGCGGAGGTGATCCACCTCGGGCACGACCGCTCGGCGTTCGAGATCGCCGAGACGGCCATCGAGGAGGATGCGCATGCCATTGCCGTCACCTCCTATCAGGGGGGACACCTGGAGTTCTTCCGATATCTGCGGGTCCTCCTCGACGAGATGGGTGGCGAGTCCGTCGCGATCTTCGGTGGCGGCGGGGGAACGATCCTCCCCGAGGAGGGCGAGACACTCGAATCGGAGGGAGTCGCCCGCATCTACTCACCGGATGACGGCAGGCGCCTCGGCCTCACGGGGATGATCGCGGACCTCATGGAACGTGCGTTCCATCCCCAACCAACGTCGGACGATCTCGTGGGGAGGGTGCGCAACGGCGAGGTCGCGGCGATGGCCCGCATGATCACGATCGCGGAGAACGACCGGGATGCATCCCTCGGGCTCCTCGATCAGGTTCGTGCTCTTGCACGCAACAGCTCTGCGCCAGTCGTCGGGTTCACGGGAACCGGGGGAGCAGGGAAGTCATCCATCCTCGACGAGCTCGTCCTGCGATTCCGGAGGGACTTCCCCGACAAGCGAATCGCGGTGATCTCCGTGGACCCCTCCCGTCGTAGGACGGGCGGAGCGCTCCTCGGCGACCGCATTCGCATGAATGCCGTGTCGGGGCCCGCGACCTACATGCGTTCGCTCGCCACGCGCCAGCCGAACCTCGCAATGTCGCCCCACGTGGCGGACGCAGTCAGCGTCGTGAAGGCTGCCGGCTACGACCTCGTCTTCCTCGAGACATCCGGCATCGGCCAATCGGACACCGAGATCGTCGACCAATCCGATCTGTCCGTGTACGTGATGACGCCGGATTACGGAGCGGCGACCCAGCTCGAGAAGATCGACATGCTCGACTTCGCGGATGTCATCGCCATCAACAAGTCGGACAGGCGCGGAGCCGAGGACGCACTGCGCGACGTCCGCAAGCAGGTGAAGCGGAACAGGGCATGGTTCGACGCCCCTGACGATGCCCTCCCTGTCGAGGCGACCGTTGCATCGCAGTTCAACGATGCCGGGACACAGCGCCTCTACGAGCGCATCATGTCCGCCGTCGACGACCATTGCGGGGGCTCGTTCGGGACCGTCCCCCACCGCGATGGTGCGGTCTCGGGTGGCTCACTCGTTCCCAGGGCCAGGGTGCGATACCTCTCCGAGATCGCAGAGGCGAACCGTTCGTACAACGCCACGACCGAAGAGGCCGCGGAGGCCGCAGCGAACCTGCAGGCCATCGATCGAGTCGCGGCGCTCCTCGGTGATCCGGTCGATGTCGACGCCTCGACGATCCGCGACACCATGCCGGCCGACACGCTCTCGCAACTCGACACATGGGACGCAACCGCGGAGGCGTACGACGGCTCGGACATCGCCTACACGGTGCGCGGGAGCGATGTCGCGGTTGAAAACAGCGTCACGACGCTCTCCGGTACGACGTTCCCCAAGGTCGTCCACCCTCGAATGGAGGGATGGGGCGACCGCGTGAGGTGGTTGCGATCCGAGAACCTGCCAGGGCGATTCCCCTTCACGGCCGGCGTGTTCCCGTTCAAGAGACAGGCCGAGGACCCCACGCGGATGTTCGCCGGTGAGGGTGGTCCCGAGCAGACGAATCGTCGTTTCCACTACCTGGCCTCCGGGATGCCTGCGATCCGGCTCTCAACCGCTTTCGACTCCGTGACGCTGTACGGGAACGATCCCGGTCGACGACCCGACGTCTACGGCAAGGTCGGGAACTCCGGCGTGTCGGTTCCGACGCTCGACGACGCGAAGAAGCTGTACTCGGGTTTCGACCTGCTCGATCCTGCGACCTCCGTGTCCATGACGATCAACGGGCCTGCTCCGATGATGCTCGCGTTCTTCCTCACCACCGTGATCGACCAGGCGTGCGAACGGCACCTTCGCGAGGTCGGCCGCTACGAAGAGGTCGCGGCTGCGATCGAGGAACGATTCCGCGCGAACGGTGCCGAGCGGCCGCGCTATCACGGCGAGCTCCCTCCGGGTCACGACGGATCCGGTCTTCTGCTCCTCGGAGCCCGCGGTTCGGACTACATCGACCACGAGACGTACGCGACGTTGCGGACAGATGCACTCGCACGGGTTCGGGGCACGATCCAGGCCGACATCCTCAAGGAGGACCAGGCCCAGAACACGTGCATCTTCTCCACCGAATTCGCGCTGAAGATGCAGGGGGACATCCAGGAGTACTTCATCGACAACGATGTCACGAACTTCTACTCCGTCTCGATATCTGGGTATCACATGGCCGAGGCGGGAGCGAACCCGATCACGCAGCTGGCGTTCACGCTCGCGAACGGTTTCACGTTCGTCGAGTATTTCCTGGCACGGGGAATGGACGTGGACGACTTCGCCCCGAACCTCAGCTTCTTCTTCTCGAACGGGCTGGATGCTGAGTACGCGGTGATCGGTCGGGTCGCGCGCCGGATCTGGGCAAAGGCGATGCGCGACGTGTACGGAGCGGATGAGGGTTCCCAGAAGCTCAAGTACCACATCCAGACGTCCGGTCGATCGCTCCACGCACAGGAGATCGAGTTCAACGACATCAGAACGACCCTCCAGGCGCTCCATGCCATCTCCGACAACACGAACAGCCTCCACACGAACGCGTACGACGAGGCGATCACCACGCCGACGGAGGAGTCGGTTCGGCGGGCGCTCGCGATCCAGCTCATCATCAATCGCGAGCTCGGCCTCGCACGGAACGAGAACGGCCTCCAGGGATCGTTCATCATCGAGGAGCTCACCGCACTCGTCGAGGAAGCGGTGATGGCGGAGTTCGACAGGCTCACCGACCGCGGGGGAGTGCTCGGAGCCATGGAGACGATGTACCAACGATCGAAGATCCAGGAGGAGTCGCTCCGGTACGAGACGCGCAAGGACAGTGGCGAGCTCCCCATCATCGGTGTCAACACGTTCCTCTCGGCTGACGGGTCGCCGTTCGTACGACCTGGTTCGGTGATCCGCTCCTCGGATTCGGCAAAGGACAGGCTGATCGACGACGTGGGCGCGCTCCACGACAGGAGCGGCAAGGAGGCAGAGGCCGCGATTGCGCACCTCCAGCAGGTGGCGCTGTCCAGCGGGAACGTCTTCGAGGCCCTCTTGGAAGCGGCGCCCTTCTGCTCGCTCGGGCAACTCACCACCTGCTTGTTCGAGGTGGGCGGCAGGTACCGGCGCAACATGTAGGTGTCGGCCAGGATCGACGCCGGCAGGCCCCGGTGACGAGTGCTCAGGGGAGATCGATCGCCACGGTCGCCCCGACGAGGGGTCGTCCGTTCGCATCCACGGTACCGACGAACACCGTCGCGGGCCCCGGGGGCCCTCCATCGATCCGCGACGAAACTGCCTGCCAGGCATCCGGTCGGCCTTCGATACCGAGGGCCCTGTCGACGGTCATCGTCGAGCCGTTCGTCATCTGTACCCGCACGGACCGCAGGGATGGCTGCGCGTAGGCATCGACGGTCACGGGATAGAGGGCAGGGCCGGGGAGGGGTGAGAACACGACGGCAGTGTCTGACACCGCCACACCGGAGTGACTCGGTCGGTCAGGGACATCGATCACGTCGATGACGATCGACGAGGGTGGTCCGGATACGAATGCACGGACGGCGAGCGAGGCGTCAGCGGCACCGAGCACGTCGACGAACAGGGACCCATCGGACGCGCGGACGACGAATACCCGGTCGATGAGCGTGCCATCGACACGCATGTCGGCAATGGCTGTCGTCTCGACCTCGGCGGCGAGAGAGACCCGTACGAATCCTGCGGCCGGGACTGCGGTGACCGCGGTGATACCCAGTGCGGTCGCGGGCGCCCCCGAGCCCGCGGCGAACGAGATCACAAGGCGCTCGCACGAGTCCGATGGCTCCCATCGGATGTCACTGATGCCGGTCGCGTCGGATTCGATCCCGCCGAGTGCAGCGATGAGCCCCTCGCCGCGGAAGCTGAGGTCTCCGGTCTGGCACGCGTCGCCGTTTGCTGCCCCGGGGATCGTGGTCGCGGCCACCGTCGTCGACGTTGCCTCCGTCGGTGTGACCTGCGGTATCGCGCCGTCATCGTCGACCGGTGTGCAACCGCTCGCAACGATCACCATGACGACGAGCGGACCGTGCCACCACTTCATACGAGCAGGGTAGACCGCCTC
>JAWOGV010000213.1:0-5568 GCA_046496605.1 Acidimicrobiia bacterium
TCGGGATCCCTGAGGACGAGGGCTATGAAACCGCCGCGATGGCTGTGACCACGGCCATGATGGGCCGAGGCCTCGGGACGTCGACGATTCCCGGCGAGAACCGCATCGTCGCCCATTTCTGCCCCCTCGCAGGCGATGGGGATGAGATGTCCGAGGTCATCCGACGTATCGACCAGGGGATCATTCGCGGCCTCCTCGAGTCGGCTGCCGAGAGACCCGTACCCCTCGAGGTCGGTCACGCCACCGGCGCCTGATCTGCGTCTGGCTCGAGGGTCGGGCGCAACTGGTTCGAGGATGGGCGAGGACCGCTACACCCCACTCGCCATCTGCCGCACGACCATGTGCAGGATCCCCCCGTGGCGCAGGTAGTCGATCTCGATAGGGGTGTCGCATCGGGCGGTCGCACGGAATGTGGTCAGGCTGCCGTCTCCCGACATCGCCCGAACCATGACCTCCTGTTGGGGTACCAGTGAGTCGTCGACGTCGATGTCGAACACCTCGGTGCCGTCGAGGCCGAGGGATTCGGCATTCTGGCCGTCCGCGAAGGTGAGCGGGAGCACGCCCATCATCACGAGGTTCGACCGATGGATCCGCTCGAAGCTCTCTGCGATGACCGCCTTGACACCGAGGAGGAACGTTCCCTTCGCCGCCCAGTCACGGGATGAGCCCATTCCGTAGTCGACACCGGCGAGGACGACGAGCGGGACCCCGGAAGCCTGATACGACAGGCTCGCTTCGTACACCGTCTTGATCGCCCCGTCGGTGAAGTCGGTCGTGAATCCACCCTCGGTGCCCGGTGCGAGGTGGTTCCGGACGCGAACGTTGGCGAACGTGCCCCGTGTCATGACGCGGTCGTTGCCGCGCCGCGAGCCGTACGAGTTGAACATCCTCGGGCTCACGCCGGAGTCGATCAGGAACCGGCCCGCAGGCGTTTCGGGGCCGATGGCGCCGGCCGGTGAGATGTGGTCGGTCGTGACGGAGTCCCCGAGCTTGAGCAGGGCCCTCGCACCCGCGATCGGCATGATCGGCGTTGGATCGGGCCTCAGGTCGAGGAAGAACGGTGGTTCCTGGACGTAGGTCGAACTCGGGTCCCAGTCGAAGAGGGCACCGCCGGACGTCTCGATCGCCTTCCACTGACCGGATCCCTCGAACACGGATGCGTACTGGTGGATGAACTGGCCGCGCGTCACGGATGCCGCGACGGTCTCATCGATCTCGCGTTGGGTGGGCCAGATGTCCGCGAGGTACACGTCATCACCGTTGTGATCCGCCCCGATCGGTTCGGTGGTGAGGTCGATGTCCACCGTGCCGGCGAGCGCGTATGCCACGACGAGCGGCGGGCTCGCCAGGTAGTTCGCCCTGACATCGGAGCTGATCCTGCCCTCGAAGTTCCGGTTGCCGGACAGGACCGAGGTCACAACCAGGCCATTCGAGCGTACGGCCTCCGCGATCGGATCCGGGAGGGGACCCGAGTTCCCGATACAGGTCGTGCACCCGTAGCCGACGGTGTAGAAGCCGACAGCTTCGAGGTCGGCGAGGAGCCCCGACTTGGCGAGATAGTCCGTCACGACCTTCGATCCGGGGGCGAGGGAGGTCTTCACCCATGGCTTTCGGTTCAAGCCCCGCTCGCGTGCCTTGCGGGCCACCAGTCCGGCGCCCACCATCACTTCCGGATTCGAGGTGTTGGTGCAGCTCGTGATCGCCGCGATCACGACGTGCCCGTCCGACAGGGTGAAGGTCGCTCTGTCGAAGGTGACGTCCTCGACGGCGCCCGTGCCGCCATCCGGGCGCAGATGGCCTTCGAGGTCGACGTGCCACTGCTCCTTCATCGCAGACAGTTCCACGCGGTCCTGGGGACGCTTGGGACCTGCGAGGGATGGCACCACGGTCGACATATCGAGCTCGAGTTCCGCGCTGTAGGTGATGGAGCGCTCGTCGTCCCTCCACATCCCCTGGAGCCGGTAGTACTGCTCCACGGCCGCCAGGAGCTCCTCGGACCTGCCTGAGAGGCGCAGGTATTGGATGGTCATCTCGTCTACGGGGAAGAAGCCGACGGTCGCGCCGTACTCGGGCGCCATGTTCGCGATCGTCGCCCTGTTCGCGACGGGCATCGTGGCGAGGCCCGAACCGTGGAACTCGACGAACTTGCCGACCACACCGTGCGCTCGGAGCATCTCGGTGACTCGAAGCACCAGATCGGTCGCCGTCGCTCCCTCGGGGAGTCGTCCCGTGAGACGGAAACCGACGACCTCGGGGAGCAGCATGTAGATCGGCTGGCCGACCATGACCGCCTCGGCCTCGATCCCCCCGACCCCCCAGCCGACGACGCCGAGGCCATTGATCATCGTCGTGTGGCTGTCCGTTCCCACGAGCGAGTCCGGATACAACACGCCGTGCTCATCCCACACGACCTTCGCGAGATATTCGAGATTGACCTGGTGCACGATGCCGGTGGCAGGGGGAACGACCGAGAAGTTGTCGAACGCCGACTGGCCCCACTTCAGGAACTCGTACCGTTCCTGATTCCTCTCGAACTCGAAGTCCGAGTTGATCCCGAGGGCATCGGGTGAGTTGAACGCATCGACCTGGACACTGTGGTCGACGACCAGATCGGATTGGACCTTCGGGTTGACCTTCGCGGCGGATGCCTCGTCACCGGTGATCCGAACGATCGCCGCGCGCATGGCTGCGAGGTCGACGATCGCGGGAACACCGGTGAAGTCCTGGAGGACGACGCGCGCAGGCTTGAAGGCGATCTCGGTCGCTCCGACCTTCGACGCGTCGTACTGCGCGACGGCTCTCACGTCCTCGTCGCGGACGACGCGGCCATCGTGGTTGCGGAGTACGGATTCGAGGAGCACCTTGATGGAGTACGGGAGGGCATCGACGTCGCCCATGTCGCGGAGCGCATCGATCCGGAAGACCTCTCGAGGTCCGAGGGGCGTGTCGATGACGTGTCTTGCGGCGAATGGATCGTGCGTCACTGGCGCTCCTCGGATGTGCGTGTGTTCGTGTCGTCCCAGCATCCAAGACTAGGGACCGAAAAGCAGGGAAATCGTCCGACAAGTCGATCGACGATTGACGATCCCGACAAAGGAAGTGCATCTTGCGCCACAGCGGCTCGTCACCTTCCCCGATGGCGAAAACGGCCTTGCTCTTGCGTCTTCAATCGCCCCAGTAACGCTGCTCGGCGAAGGGATCACCGTACATGTGGTAGCCGTTGCGCTCCCAGAACCCCGGTGAGTCCCCTGCCAGGAGCGTCAGACCGCGTACCCACTTCGCCGACTTCCAGAAGTACAGGTGCGGCACGACGAGCCGCATGGGGTATCCGTGCTCGGGTGTGAGTGGCTCCCCCTCATACTCGAGTGCGAACAACGACGTCTCGGCGAGGAAGTCATCCACGGGGAGGTTCGTGGTGTATCCGTGGTCCGCCCTGACCATGACGTGGGTCACATCGGTGTTCGGTTCGATGAGGTTCCAGACAACCCGCGTGGGTATCCCCTCCCACGTCGTGTCCAACTTCGTCCATTTCGTCACGCAGTGGATGTCCGTCGTGATCGTTGAGGTCGACATGTCCAGCATGTCGCCCCAGGTGAAGCGTTTCGGTTCGACGACCGATCCGTCGATGAGGAAGTCCCAGGTCGCAAGGTCGACGTCCGGCACGCTTCCCTCATGGAGAACGGGGAATCGCTCCGTGTGGTACTGCCCCGGCGGCAGGCGTTCCGGATCGATGCCGAGAGCCACGAGCTCTTCGCGCTTCCTGGTGAAGAAGGACACGGACTCGAGGCTAGACAGACCTCGCGTCGTCGGCGACGAGGCTCGTGCCGGGCGTTCAGCTATACGGGCGAGCGACCTACCGTAACCTCCCTATGAGCACCGCCGGCCGCCTCGTGATCCTTGCTGCAGCACTTGCGGTCGTGGTCGCTGCGTGCTCCGTCTCGATCGATTCCGCATCACCCGGAGCCACCACAGAGCCAAGCGAGATCGCACCGATTTTCGCCGTGGAAACGATGGACGGCTCGTTCTCCCTCTCCGACCACCTCGCGAACGATGGACGACCGGTCTTCCTGAACCTGTGGGCGTCGTGGTGCTTCCCGTGCCGTGAAGAGATGCCTGCCATCGACCGTTCCTCGCTCCAACACCCCGACATCGCCTTCATCGGGGTGTCGGTTCAGGACAGCCGGGAGGACGCGATCGCCTTCGCCGAGGAGGTCGACGTGAGCTACACCCTCGGCTTCGACGACGATGACTCCGTGGACGACGCCTACCGGCCGCTCGGCCTCCCTGCGTCGTACATCATCTCGTCCGAGGGCATCATCCTCGAGCGCATCTTCGGGAAGATCACCGAGGACGACCTCGCGGAGAAGTTCGAGAAGCACTTCGGCTGACCCGACCCGAGCGCGGCGCGTGGCTATTAGCTTCGTGTGTTCACGCCGCCGACGGGACGAGGCATGGACGAGACACTTCGGGCGCCGACATGGACGGACGGAATCCGCGCCGTCGCCCCGCTCATCCTCGGGGTCGCCCCCTTCGGCCTGATCTTCGGAGTCACTGCAGTGGCGGCCGACGTGCCTCCGATCGCAGCATGGGCATCGTCGTTTGTGGTGTTCGCAGGCGCGAGCCAGATCGCGATCGTGGAGATCCTCGGAAGTGGGGGGACGGCGGCCGTCGCCTTCATCACTGCAGTGGTCATCAATGCGAGGCTGCTGATGTACTCGGCGGACATGGGCAGGTACACGGTGGACCTTCCTCTACGGACGAAGGTCTCGATCGGCTACCTGCTCACGGATCAGGCCTACCTCACAGCCGCCCATCGGTTCCCTGACCCCGCTTCACGACGCGGGATGGTCCCGTTCTACTTCGGTGCGGGGCTTGCACTGTGGACGACGTGGCAGATCACGACGACGACAGGGATGGTGCTCGGTGCCGCCGTTCCCAGTTCGTGGTCGCTCGAGTTCGCAATCCCGCTCACGTTCATGGCACTGCTCGTCCTCGCCGTCAAGGACACACCTCAGCTCGTCGCGGCCCTCGTGGGCGCGGGCGTGGCCGTCGCAGCCATCGGGCTTCCCTACAACCTCGGACTCCTGCTCGGAGCGGCCTTGGGTGTCGTCGGCGGCCTCATCGCGGAGAGGTACCGATCGTGACAATGTGGCTCGTCGTCATCGCAGCGGGCATCGCGACCTTCGCGATGCGATTCTCGTTCATCGCCCTCTTCGGAAGGGTCGAAGTGCCTCCGGCTCTCGAACGATCCCTCCGCTACGTCGCGCCGGCCGTACTCGCAGCGCTCACGGTCCCTGCGATCGTCGGACCAAGCGGGCACTTCGATCCGTGGAACGCCTTCCTGCCGGCTGCAATCGCGGGAGGGCTCGCAGCATGGCGGACAAGCAGCATCGGCGCAGGCATCGTCGTGGGTCTGCCGACACTCTGGCTCATCGAGTCGTTGATCCGCGTCTCCGCCTGATCCGTCCCTCGCTCCCGTCAGCGCCCGCGCCAGGAAGGTGCACGCTTGTCGAGGAAGGCTGCGACTCCCTCAACCCCGTCCTCTGTCATCGCCTGTGCCGTGAGTCC
>JAWOGV010000239.1:0-5159 GCA_046496605.1 Acidimicrobiia bacterium
GATATACAGCGCGGTACTTCACACGTCGCTGCCGAAGAGGATTTGATCGCTGCTGGCACCGATCCGGTCCCGTCGGCGGACGATGCGGCGAGGTCGATTCTCGCGAAGGCCCGGTACGAGGCCTTCCGGCTGATGACCGACGCCCGTGAAGAGGCCGAGGACATCCTCGCCGAGGCACGGGCGGAGGCGGACGGGATACGCACCGAGGCCGAGATGCAGGCAGAGTCGATTGTCGATGCCGCGCACATGCGCGCCGACGAGGTCCGGTCCGCACCCGCTCCCGAGGACCCCCATTCGGCCGAGTCCGCCGCCACCCTCGAGCACGAGCACCGCGAGCTCACGGATCGTGTGGGATCCCTCCGCCTCCTCGCCGATCAGCTCGAGGAGCGCTTCGCCGCACTCGCCGCCACCGCGAACGCACCGCATCCTGTCATCGAGGCGTCGCCCCGCCCCATTCTCGACTACTCACCCTCCGTCCCTTCCCCCAGGACCCAGCCGGTCGAGGTAGTCGAACCCGAGGCAGCGCCCGCCGAGGAACGAGGCTCGTTCTACAGCCGACGGTCGGCGAAGCTCCCACGCATCGGCGACGCCGGAGGAAAGAACGCCCTCGAAATGATGCGCACGATCAGGGAGAGCTACGACGACCACTGAGGCCGTGGTACAGCGTCAGGCGTAGAAGGGATTCGCACCGAGGGCGTGGTCGGTCACGTCGACGACTTCCTCGATCTCGGGAATCGCCTCGAGGATCGCCCGCTCGATGCCCTGGCGGAGCGTGACGGCGGCGAGTCCGCATCCCTGGCATCCGCCTCCGAGTTCGAGCATGGCCGTCGAGTCCTCCACGGCGACCAGGTGCGCCACGCCACCATGGGACGCGATGGCCGGATTGATCCGCTCCGTGAGCAGGGTGCGAATCTTCTCCTCGGTCGTTCCCGTCAGTTCGAGATCGCCCAGGTCTCCGCCGGGAAGCTCGGGTGATGGTACGTTCGGGTTCCGCATCACGAGACCGGGACCCGCTCCGTCACCGGAGAGGTCGAGCACGGCTCCACGGAGGTTGTCGATCGAATCGACGGCTATCGCAACCGGGAGTCCACCGTGGTCCTCGACGATGTCAGACGACGAGATGTCATCCGTACGAAGGAAGGCAGTCTCATAGATGAAGCCCTGTGAGCCGACGCCGGTGATGCGCAGGCCGAGGTGGAGATCCTCGATCCCCTCGCCGTCGCGCAGTGAGAGGATCTTGTCACGGGCGGCGTCGGTGATTTCAACGATGGTCGTAGTGGTATCAGCCATTGTGCCGGGATGGTACCTCCCCAACACGGTGTACCGCGACGATCACTCCTTGACGACGACCAGCTCGCCCGTCCGCAGATCGAGGACCTGTTCCTGTGGACTGGACCGGTCTGCGATCCATCGCGCAAGGGTCTCCCCCGGCACCCTGACGATCCACCACATGACATCGCACGTGTCCGATGCCCGCATCTCGACCCATCGTGCACGACCGACCGCGATGGCCTCGGTCTCGCTGTCATACTCGCCGAGGATCGACTCGCACGTCGACGGATACGGCATTCCCGGTTCGGGAGTCGGTTCACAGAATTCGACGATCTCGAATGCCACGGTTCCCCTCAGTTCGTCTCGCCCACCGCCATCGTAGCGACCTGACAGGGAGGCCCACAGGGTCAAAATCGTGACTTCCCGACGAACTAGTCGACCGCATCGCGAGAACAACACACGAACCGCGAAACGCGGCCTATCGTCTGGAGGTCCGACTGGTGAGCAATCACCCAACCCCACCCATTTGGAGCCTCCCCGAATGCCTCGAGACCTGCCCACCATCATCCAAGGTGGCATGGGTGCCGCTGTCTCCGACTGGAGGCTCGCCCACGCTGTGTCGTCCTACGGTCAGCTCGGAGTCGTCTCCGGCACTGCGCTCGACGCGATTCTGGCCCGCAGGCTCCAGATCGGGGACCCCGGCGGCCACATGCGTCGCGGGCTCGCTGCGTTCCCGTTCCCCGGCGTCGCCCAGCGGATCCTCGACAAGTACTTCATCGAGGGCGGCAAGGGTGATGACGAACGGTTCAAGACGAAGCCGATGGTGTCGCATCGATCCTCGGAGGCCACGGAGGAACTCATCGTCGCAGCGAACTTCGTCGAGGTGTTCCTCGCCAAGGAGGGCCACGAGAACCCTGTCGGGATCAACTTCCTCGAGAAGATCCAGGTCCCGACACTCCCGTCGCTCTACGGCGCCATGCTCGCGAAGGTCGACTACATCCTGATGGGTGCAGGCATCCCGAAGGCCATCCCCGGTCTCCTCGATCGCCTGGCCGAGGGCCTCGACGTCGAGATGAAGATCGACGTCAAGGGCACGACCGAAGAGGGCGATCCCTTTGTTCGGTTCTCGCCCGCGCGCATCGCACGCGACATGCTCGATCGCATCCCACGACCACGGTTCCTCGCGATCGTCTCCTCCCATGTCCTGGCGAGGATGCTCGCAACGAAGTCATCCGGCGAGGTCGACGGGTTCGTCGTCGAGTACCCGGTCGCCGGAGGGCACAACGCCCCGCCACGCACCAAGGGAGAGTTCAACGAGCTCGGCGAGCCGATCTACGGTGAGCGCGACGTTCCTGACCTCGATGCCATCGCCGAGCTGGGCAAGCCATTCTGGTTGGCGGGAGGTTTCGGTGAACCGTCCCAGGTCACGACCGCACTCGAGTTGGGAGCCGCGGGAGTCCAGGTCGGAACAGCCTTCGCGTACTGCAACGAATCCGGCTTCACACGCGAGGTGAAGGATGAGGTCATCGAGCGTTCGCGTGCAGGAACCGTTTCCGTGTTCACCGACGCGATCGCATCGCCGACCGGGTTCCCGTTCAAGGTCGTTCAGCTCGAGGACACCATCTCGAGCGAGGCGATGTACGGCAAACGCGAGCGGGTGTGCGACCTCGGCTACCTGCGGCATGCCTACGAGCAGGACAACGGTTCCACGGGCTGGCGCTGCCCGTCCGAGCCCGTCGACGATTACCTGAAGAAGGGTGGGGCGATCGAGGACACCGTGGGGCGCAAATGCCTGTGCAACTCCCTGGTGGCAAACGTCGGAATGCCCCAGATCCAGAAGAATGGCGAGATCGAACCCATGCTCATCACCTCCGGGGACGATGCGGCCAGCGTCGCCCGGTTCGCCCCGCACGGCTCGACGAGCTACTCCGCTGCCGACGTCCTCGACTACCTCCTCGCAGGCGTGCCTGCCTGAGGCTGCCCTCGGCCGTTGAGCTCGCCAGGGCACGAAGCTCCTCGCAGCTCGCGATCCGAGTCGTGTGCTGATGCACCGTTAGCTGATGGAAGGTGGGAGGGCCGTCCGGCTGTCATGGGGATTCGGCCGAACAACCCTCCCCTCGCTCAGTCGGCTCCGGATACCGCTGTTCTTGAGGAATCCCTCGAGAACGCGAAAACTATCCTTGGCTCCGAAGCCATACGGACGTGTCAGGGGGAAGCAGCCCTGCCCCGACATCGCCGCTTGCCACGAGCACCTCGCCCTCGGGAAGGGCAACGGGCGCACCCGACACGTTGACCATGACCGTGATCCCGGCGCCACGCTCGAATGCGAGGAGACCGTCGTCGGTGTCGAGCCACACGATCGATTCGTCTCCTGTCAGGTGTTCCGAGCGCAGTGCGAGGGCGGTCCGATACATCTCGAGGGTCGAATCGGGCTGGTCGCCCTGCGCGGATACCGCATATGCACCCCAACCGTCGGGTTGTGGGAGCCATGGCTCGGTATCGCTGAATCCGAACGACGGTCCGCTCTCGGTCCACGGGATCGGGACCCTGCATCCGTCCCGACCCTTCTCGGTGTGCCCTGATCGGAACCAGACCGGGTCGTCGAGCACTTCGGGTGGGAGGTCGCACACCTCGCTCAGACCGAGCTCCTCACCCTGATACAGGTACACGGAACCGGGGAGTCCGAGCATCAGCAACGCTGCAGCACGCGCCCGTGTCAACCCCAACGCCTCGTCGAGGATGGATCGGTCCCCATCGAGGAGCCAGTCCTTCGATCGCACGCCCTCCGGGAGGGCGTACCTCGTCCTGTGGCGGACAACGTCATGGTTCGACAGGACCCACGTCGGCACCGAACCGACCGACGCCGCGCCCAACAACGAGTCGTTGATCGCCATTCGCAACGCATCGGGAGTCCACTCGGACTCGAGGAACTCGAAGCTGAACACCTGATGGAACTCATCGGGCCTCAGGTAGCGGGCGAGGCGATCCCAGTTCTCGACCCAGGCCTCTGCCACCATGACCGTGTCGGGATACTCGTCGAGCACGGACCTCCATCCCCGAATGATGTCGTGAACCTCGTCCCTGTCCCAGTGCGGATGCTCGACCCGCGCAACCGCACGCTCGTGGACGCCGTCGACCCCCGTGTAGTCGATATCGGGATACCCGGGGTCCTTTGCGAGGCCGTGTGCGACGTCCACCCGGAAGCCCGAGGCACCGAGGTCGAGCCAGAATCGAAGGATCCCATGGAAGTCCTCCCTCACTTCGGGGTTCTCCCAGTTCAGGTCTGGCTGGCTCGGATCGAAGAGGTGGAGGTACCACTGGCCGTCGCCCGCGGGCGACCAGGTCGAGCCACCGAACACACTCGTCCAGTTCGTCGGGGGCTCCGTGTGGTCCTCGCCCCTGCCGTATCGGAACACGTATCGGTTCCGCTCTGGCGAGCCCGGCTCCGCCTCGAGCGCCGCGCGGAACCATGCATGCTCGGAAGATGTGTGGTTGGGGACCAGATCGACGATCACCCGGATACCGCGGTCCCGCGCGTCGGCGATCAACGCCTTCGCATCCTCGAGGGTGCCGAAGAGTGGGTTGATGTCGGTGTAGTCGGCAACGTCGTATCCACCGTCGTTGAGGGGGGACGGATACCACGGGTTCACCCACAGGGCGTCAACGCGCAGGCTCGAGAGGTGATCGAGGTGCGACCGCAACCCTGCCATGTCACCGATTCCGTCGCCGTTCACGTCGGCGAAGGAACGGATGTACACCTGATAGAAGGCACCTCGGCGCCACCAAGGGAGGGATTGGTCGGTTTGCATCGTGCCAGTATCGCCGAATCGGCGCGCAGTGCGATTCGGGGCGATACCTTTGCGCTCATGCCATCCATCGGTCGCGTC
>JAWOGV010000319.1:0-5043 GCA_046496605.1 Acidimicrobiia bacterium
GATGCGGTCCGTCGTCGCCGCTCCGCGTCGGATGTATCGGTGGCGCGGGGTGTCGTGGGTCCTCGAGACCCGCGTTGATGTCCCCGCTCCGCCGGTCGGCGGTGTGATCACGGTCGTGGCATGATCAAGGGATGCCGGGCCGTCTCACCATCTGCGCAACGCCGATCGGGAATCTGTCGGACATCTCGACGCGTCTCGAGGTAGCGCTCAGGGACGCCGACGTGATCCTCGCCGAGGACACCCGGCGCACGAGCACACTCCTGCACCACCTCGGAATCACGACGCCGACGCGGAGCTTCTTCGCCGGCAACGAGCGGAGGCGCCTCGAGGATCTGGCCGAGCTCCTCACCGCCGGTACCGACGTCGCTCTCGTCTCGGATGCGGGTATGCCGGGGATCAGCGACCCCGGTGCGTCGGCTGTCGAGGTGGCGGTGAGGGTCGGTGCAGTCGTGACAGCCATTCCGGGACCGAGTGCCGTCACCATGGCACTCGCCGTGTCCGGCTTCGATGCCGACCGATTCGTCTTCGCCGGCTTCCTCCCCAGAAAGGGCAGGGCCCGCAAGGAGGAGATCGCCTCGATCGGAGGTGAGTCGCGCACCGTGGTCGTGTTCGCGGCACCGAGCAGGGTCGATGCCGACCTCGCCGACCTCGCCGCCGCGTGCGGGGATGAACGACGTGTCGTGGTGACGAGGGAACTCACCAAGCTCCACGAGGAACTGTGGCGCGGGACGTTGCGCCAGGCGGCGGACGTGTTCTCCACACCCGACCGGCGCCGAGGGGAGTTCACGATCGTCCTCAGCGGAGCGACAAGGCCCCCGCCATCGGTCGAGGAAGCCGTCGAGGCTGCCCTCGGCATGATCGCCGACGGCATGTCGAGGTCGGATGCGGTCCGCGATGCGGCATCGATGTTCGGCGTCAGCAAGCGGGTCGTGTACGAGCGCGTCCTCGGAGCGGACGGCTCGTGACCTGACCGGGGCACTAGCCCGACGACAGGCGCGTCCGGCACTCGGCGCAGACGCCTCGTTCCATGAAGATCTCGATCTCGTCCGTGCTGTCACAGAACACGCAGGTGGCATCGAGCTTTCTGAGCACGATCCCGCCGTTTTCCACGGTGATCGACAGCTTGTCCCCCTCATGGATGTTGAACAGGCGACGTGTCTCCGCCGGAACGACGATCCTCCCGAGATCGTCGATCTTCCTGACCATGAGTGTGTCCAAGGGTGAACCTCCGTCTCCTCCGGCATCGCGCCGGTTCATCACCGAGGCTACCTGCGAGGGGAGACGACCGATCGTCCCTCGGCCATCCCGTTCCCCTGGCGACGCCATGCGCTATTCAATGCTTCTTGACATATCGTGGCGGAGCGGTACGATTGCGTCTATGCATACATCAATGAATTTTGAATCATGGAGTGATGGGTTCGATCCCGCCCCGAACGCGGTCGAGGGGCTCGGTGCAGCGACTCGCCGAGGTCCCCGGTCATGACAGCTGTCACCTCGGCACCGGAACGCACCAGTCCGGCGCGGATGTGGGCCATGGTCGTGGCGGCCGGTGCTGCCTGGGTGTTCGCCTACTCCCTCAATGTTCCGTTCTGGGACTTCGTCATCCACGACACGATCGGCCTTGACCCCGAGAGCCGTGTCGGCTCCTCGGTCCACTTCTTCGTCTATGACACGACGAAGATCCTGCTGCTCCTCGCGGGCATCGTGTTCCTCGTGGGTGTGATGAGGAGCTTCATCACGGTCGAGCACACGCGAAGGCTCCTCGGCGGTCGTCGTGAGGGGCTCGGAAACATGGCAGCCGCAGGGTTCGGCGCCGTGACACCCTTCTGCTCCTGCTCGTCCGTCCCCGTGTTCATCGGCTTCCTCGTCGCAGGCGTTCCGCTCGGCGTGACCCTCAGCTTCCTCATCGCGTCACCTCTCATCAACCAGGTCGCGGTGATCCTGATCTTCGGAATGTTCGGATGGAAGGTGGCAGCGCTGTACGTCGGCTTCGGCCTCGTCGTCGCCATCGTTGCCGGCTATGCGATCGGTCGCATGAAGCTCGAGCGATGGGTCGAGCCGTTCGTGTACGAGACCACCCTTCGTGGCGGGGTACCCGAATCGTCGACGTCCATGCCATGGGGAGACAGGTTCGCGTTGGGCCGCGAGGAAGTTCGAACGATCGTCCTCAAGATCTGGCCATACCTCCTCGTCGGTATCGGCCTCGGTGCGTTCATCCGCGGGTGGGTGCCCGAGGACTTCCTGATGAGCATTGCGGGATCCGGAAACCCGCTGTCCGTCCCGATCGCCGTGGTCATCGGCGTGCCCCTGTACGCGGGCGCCGCGGGCATCCTTCCGCTCGTGGGTGCGTTGGTGGACAAGGGCGTCGCGCTCGGAACGGTCCTCGCATTCATGATGGCCGTGGTCGCCCTCTCCGTCCCCGAGATGATCCTCCTGCGAAGGGTGCTCACGCCGAGGCTCCTCGGACTCGTCATCGGGATCATCGCCATCGGGATCATCGCGTGCGGGTACCTGTTCAACGCCGTCGTCGCCTGATCACAAGGAGAATGCCATGGACATCGAAGTACTCGGATCCGGTTGCAAGAACTGCGTCGCGCTCGAAAGGACGACCTCCGAGGCGCTCGAACGGCTCGGTATGGACGAGCCGATCACGAAGGTCACCGACTTTGGCCAGATCGCCTCGTACGGGGTCATGTCGACGCCTGCGCTTGCGATCGACGGTGTCGTGAAGGTCATCGGCCGCGTGCCCTCGGTCGAGGAGGTCATGGACCTCGTGGCGGCGGCGGGCGCCTGAACGAGGGGCACTGCACGCGAGAGGTGGCACGACCGTCGGTACCATCGTGTCATGAGTGAACACGATCCGGTCAAGGTCCTCGTTGCGGTCGCATGGCCGTACGCACAGGGTCCTCTCCATCTCGGCCACATGGCGGGCGCCTACCTGCCAGCGGACATATTCGCCAGGTATCGGCGATCCAGGGGAGACGACGTGCTCATGGTCTCGGGATCGGACGTCCACGGAACGCCGATCACGGTGAAGGCGGATGAATCAGGCGTCACCCCGCAGGAGATCGTCGACAAGTACCACCCCGAGTTCCTGACCTACTGGGCGGATCTCGACATCGACTGGGATCTCTTCACGACCACCGGGACGGACACCCACACCCGCGTCGTCCAGGGCTTCTTCCTGAAGCTCCTCGAGAACGGGTTCCTCTACCGCAAGACGACGGAGCAGTACTTCGACGACGTCGAGGACCGCTTCCTCCCTGACCGGTACGTCGAGGGCACCTGCCCACACTGCGGGTACGCGGATGCTCGTGGGGACCAGTGCGACAACTGCGGCAAGACGCTCGATCCGATCGACCTGATCGACCCTCGGAGCAAGCTGTCGGGATCGACTCCGGTCCTTCGTGAGACGGAGCACTACTACTGGAGGTTGTCCGGGTTCGACGAGCCGATGCTGGAGTGGCTCGAGTCACGCTCCGGCTGGCGACCCCACGTCGTGAACTTCGCCGTCGGCATGGTGAAGGACGGCCTCCACGACCGTGCGTTCACGAGGGACCTCGACTGGGGAATTCCCCTTCCCGTCGACGACATCGGGCCGGGCAAGTCGATCTATGTCTGGTGGGAGGCGTTGATGGGTTACTTCTCTGCCCCCCAGGAATGGGCCGAGGCGAGAGGGACGCCGGACGCGTGGAGGGCATGGTGGGAGGATCCCGACGCCGAGTCGTACTACTTCGTCGGCAAGGACAACATCCCGTTCCACGCCATCTACTGGCCGGCCCTCATCATGGGCCATGGAGGCCTCAACCTGCCCACGGACGTTCCGGCGAACCAGTACGTGACCTTCGGGGGCGAGAAGGCATCGAAGTCCCGCGGCGTCGGTCGGCCGCTGCGTTGGTACCTCGATCGTTTCGAAACCGACGGGCTCCGGTACGCGCTCGCGCAGAGCCTGCCAGAGACCAACGACACGGATCTGTCGGACGACGAGATCGTTCGGAGGATCAATGACGAACTGGTCGCCACATGGGGCAACCTCGTGAATCGCGTCGTATCGATGACGGACCGGTACTTCGATGGTGTCGTGCCTGACCATGGCGCCCTTTCCGAGAAGGACAACGACGCCCTGGCGCGTCGGATCGAGCTCCTCGAGGACGCGGCGGCCGCGCTCGACGGAGCGAAGCTGCGAAGCGGCATCGCACGAGCGATGCACGGCGCCCAGGAGGCGAACCAATACCTCACCGAGATGGAGCCATGGAAGACCGCCGCGGCCGATCCGGAGCGGACGGGTACGACGCTGTGGGTCGCGCACCAGCTCATCGCGACGATCGCCGTGGCCCTCGCTCCGTACCTTCCCGGATCATCGAGGCGCGTCCTCGAGGCCGTCGGTGTGGATGTACCCGAGCGTGCCCCGAGGTGGGAGGCACCCCACGTCCCGCAGGGAACACGAGTCGCCGACCTCGGGCCCCTCTTCGTGAAGGTGGAACTCGATCCGGAGGACTGACGTGGACCGCGCCGAGTGGGTCGACACCCATGGACACCTCTTCCTCCTCGAGGACGATGCCTCCGACGTGCTGGCGCGGGCACGCGCCGCCGGCGTCTCATGGATCGTCTGCCCCGGCATCGATGTCGCCTCGAGCGAACGGTCCCGCGCCATCTCCGCCTCCCACCCGGACACGGTTCTGTGGTCGGCAGGGCTCCATCCGCACAGCGCGACGGACTGGCCGAACTCCGCGGACCGCATCGCCGACCTCGCGACGGAGGCGGACGCGATCGGGGAGTGCGGACTCGACTTCTACAGGGATCTCGCTCCGAGGGACCACCAGATCGCTGCGTTCCGCGCGCAGCTCGACATCGCCGAGACCCTGCGAAAGCCGATCATCATCCACTGCATCGGTTCCGGTTTGGGCGGAGGGCGCCGCTCCATTTCGGCAGCAAGGCTGGTGACCCAATGGATCACCTGCTGCTGCAGCATCCCGACCATGACCGGCGACGGATAGGGTGCAACACAGCAGATGCGGGCAAGGCGGCTCGCCCGAAGGGTGA
>JAWOGV010000326.1:0-5312 GCA_046496605.1 Acidimicrobiia bacterium
GGTGGACGCCGTCGTATCGGTTGCCGACGATGGGGGATCGAGCGGCCGCCTCGCCACCCAGCTCGACATCCCGCCGCCGGGCGACATTCGCAAGTGCCTCCTCGCCCTGACGCCCGACGACAACATCTGGAAGCGACTGTTCGATCACCGGTTCGAGGAGTCCGATGTCGCAGGGCATTCACTCGGGAACCTGATCCTGGCGGGACTCGCAGACATCGAGGGGTCATTCGAGGCAGCTCTCGTGCGCGCCGAGCGATTGCTCGGCACCTCGGGATCCGTCATTCCGGCGAGCCCTGTGCATCTGGCACTCGAGGCGGACAGCGGACATGAAGTGCTTCGGGGGCAGGTCACGATATCGCTGCACAGGGGACCGATCGACGAGGTCAGGGTCGCCCCGGCATCGGCTGCGGCAACCCCAAGGGCGATCGACACGATCGAGCTGGCCGATCAGATCATCCTCGGTCCTGGGAGCCTGATCACTTCGACGATCGCCGCGATGCGGGTACCCGGCATCACGGAGGCGATCAACCGGTCGAACGCCCGGCTCATCTATGTGGCGAACCTCATCACACAGGACGGTGAGACCTTCGACATGGACGGGATCGATCACCTCGACGCCCTCCTGCGCCTGACAGGAGTGCGCCCACCGAGTGCTATCGTCGCCAATGAACACGTGATGGACGTATTGCCGCCTCTTCGTCGGATCTCATTCGAACGCGAGCACACCGCGACCTACGGCGCAGACCTGATTGCCTGTGACCTCGTCGACACCGGTGAATCATGGCCGAGCCACGATCCGACGAAACTCGCCGCAGTACTCGCCACGCTCACTCGCTGATCGTCAGGAGAGCACATGAAAGTAGCCATCAACGGATTCGGGCGCATCGGGAGGAACTTCTTCCGGGCCGCCAAGGGGACCAACAGCGCGTCGGATCTCCGCAAGAGTCTCCTGGCCCTCGACATCACCGACGCGGGGAGCATCAAGGGGGCGTGGGACAAGGTGCAGTCGGTGTTCGCGGGGATCGACATCGTCGCCGTGAACGACCTCGGAGACGTACATGCGAATGCGAACCTCCTGAAGTACGACTCCGTCCACGGGCGGTACCCCGGAACGGTCGAGGTCGTCGACGGTGACATCGTTGCCGATGGCGACCGGTTCAAGGTGTTCTCAGAGCGCGACCCCGCCCAGCTCCCATGGGGGGACCTCGGTGTCGATGTCGTCATCGAATCCACCGGCGTGTTCCGCACCCATGAGACGGCATCCAAGCACCTCGAGGCGGGCGCGAAGTTCGTGATCGTCTCGGCGCCGATGGGTGATCCGGACATCTCGGTCGTCCTCGGCGTCAACGACGACCTCCTCGACCCGTCCGTGCACAAGATCATCTCGAACGCTTCATGCACGACGAACTGCCTCGCCCCGATGGCGAAGGTGCTCGATGACACGTTCTCGATCGTCAATGGAGCCTTCACCACGGTTCACGCGTACACGAACGACCAGAGCCTGTCCGACGTCCTCCACAAGGATCCCCGCCGTGCACGCGCCGCGGCGCAGAACATCATCCCTGCGAGCACGGGTGCTGCTTCGGCGGTCGGCAAGGTCCTCCCGAACCTGAATGGCAAGCTCATCGGAACCGCCCTCCGGGTGCCGGTCGTGAACGGTTCGATCACCGACCTCGTGGTGAACGTGGGTCGCCCCACCTCCGTCGACGAGGTCAACGCAGCGCTGTCGAGCGCTTCGGAAGGCCCGCTCACCGGAATCATGCGGTACACGGAGGACCCGATCGTCTCCTCTGACATCATCGGTGATCCCCATTCGTGCATCGTCGACGGCGCGTCGACGATGGTCGAGGGCTCGCTCGTGAAGGTGTTCGGGTGGTACGACAACGAATGGGGCTATTCGAGCAGGCTCGTCGATCTCGCCAAGGTCCTTGCCTGAGGCGATGATCCCGACCCTGGATTCGGTGGATCTGGACGGTCGCACGGTGCTCGTGCGATCCGACCTGAACGTGCCTCTTGCCGATGGCGTGGTCGGGGACTCCTTCCGCCTCTCGGCGAGTCTTCGGACGATCAATGAGGTGAGGGCGTCGGCGAAGCGTGTGATCGTGGCGAGCCACCTCGGGCGGCCGAAAGGTGTCGATCCGAGCCTGTCCATGGCACCGGTCACGGCGAAGCTCGGTGAGCTCGGTGGGTTCGAGACCGTCCAGGCGCCGTCGGTCATCGGTGATGAGGTCGCGCGAGCCATCGCCGAGGCGCCGGAGGGAGCCGTCGTCGTGCTCGAGAACACGCGGTTCGAGCCAGGCGAGTCGAAGAACGATCCCGACGTTGCGGGCGGCCTCGCCGCCCTCGCAGACGTGTACGTCAACGATGCGTTCGGAACGGCACACCGTGCCCATGCGTCGAACGTCGGTGTGTCGGAGCGGCTGCCCTCTGTGGCCGGCCGTCTGCTCCAGTCAGAGATCGAGGCATTCGAGCGGCTCCTCGAGGATCCCCCACGACCGTATGTGGTGATCATGGGGGGAGCGAAGATCTCCGACAAACTGGCGGTGATCGAGAACCTGCTCCCCTCGGTCGACCGGATGCTGATCGGCGGAGGGATGTGCTTCACCCTGCTTCGCGCAGCGGGCCATGCGATCGGTGACTCGCTGTACGAGGAGTCGATGCTCGCGGACGTGACCCGCCTGCTGGAGTCACCCCACGGAGACAGGATCGTGCTGCCGTCGGACATCGTCATCGCCGAATCCTTCGCAGCCGATGCTGCCCATCGGGAGGTCCCCGTATCCGAGATCCCCGACGGATGGATCGGCCTGGACATCGGTTCGCGCACTGTGGACACGTTCGCCGGAGCGATCAGGGAAGCGCGGTCGGTGTTCTGGAACGGTCCGATGGGCGTGTTCGAGTGGGAGGCATTCCGGGCAGGCACCGAAGGTGTGGCGGACGCCGTCGCCTCGTGTACCGGGTATACGGTCGTGGGTGGCGGTGACAGCGTCGCGGCGCTCAGGCTCCTCGGCCGCGACGACGATGTGGCACATGTGTCGAGCGGTGGGGGAGCGGGCCTCGAGATGCTCGAGGGGAAGGTGCTCCCCGGCATCGCTGCGTTGACGAAGGATGGACACCATGCGTAAGGACCTGATCGCCGGCAACTGGAAGATGAACGCCAACCATCTTGAAGCCATCCAGATGGTGCAGAAGCTCAGCTACCGCCTCGACCCCTCGGACTATGAGCGGGTCGAAGTCGTCGTGTGCCCGCCGTTCACGGCGTTGCGTTCCGTGCAAACCGTGATCGAATCCGATCACCTCGCTATCGAGCTCGGGGCACAGAACGTCGACTTCCGCGATGAAGGCGCGTTCACCGGGGAGATCTCGGCGACCATGCTCGCGAAGCTCTCGGTCCGGTACGTCATCGTCGGTCACTCCGAGCGGCGTCAGATCTTCGGCGAGACCGACGAGACGGTGAACGCGAAGGCCAAGGCCGTTCTCGCCCATTCCATGACGCCGATCCTGTGCGTCGGTGAAACCGAGGACGAGCGGGAGGCAGGGTCTGCATTCGACCGTGTCGGGAGCCAGGTCCGCGGCGGCTTGGCGGGCATTCCCGAGGATCACGTGGCACGAATGGTCGTCGCGTACGAGCCGATATGGGCGATCGGTACCGGCCGAACGGCGAGCGCCGACGACGCCGGCGAGATGTGCTCCTTCGTCAGGGACCAGGTGAGGGAACTCGCCGGCGACGCCGCAGATGGGATTCGAGTCCTGTACGGTGGCTCCGTCAACCCCGGAAACGTCGCTGGGCTCATGGCCAAGCGCGACATCGACGGAGGCCTCGTCGGAGGAGCGTCGCTCGATCCCGATACCTTCGGCTCCGTGATCCGCTACTGGATCTGAGGTCACTGGATCTGAGGTCATGGGATCTGGGTTCGACGGTCGGCGTCGCGTGACGATGGAGGACGATGGTGTTCGAGCTGCGATGCGAGTTCGTCGTGACGAGGCGAATCGCCTGGGTCGACGATGAGCTCGCGAAGCACGTCGACAACGTCCTCGAGAGGCTCCATCAGGCGAAGGATGTCGTAGCGGTCGATGCCGCTGCCGACCTCGATTCAGGGAGAACGTCGATCACGATGACGTACTCGGATGTCGCAGAGGACGACTTCGAGCATGCGGGTTCCGTTCTGCTCAGCGTCGCGATCCGATCGTGCGGAGGCGGCCATCAGGGTCTGCTCCCCTTCGTCGAGGAGGCGTCGTTCAGGCCGGAGACGAACCAGTGGTCGGGTCTCCGCATCCCCATATGGGAGGTTCGCAAGAGGACGGCGGCTCGGGCACCGACCTGAGGATCATGCGGTAGCCTCGGCACCATGCACACCACCTACACCCTCGTACTGCTTCGCCATGGCGAGAGCGTCTGGAACCTCGAGAACGTGTTCACCGGCTGGACGGATGTTCCGTTGTCGGAGAAGGGAACGGCCGAGGCGGTTGCCGCAGGCGAGTTGCTCGCCGACGAGGGCATCCTGCCCACTGTCGTGCACACCTCCCTCCAGCGTCGGGCGATCAATACCGCTGCGCTCGCGCTCGATGCCATGGATAGGGGCTGGATCCGCGTCCACCGGCATTGGCGTTTGAACGAACGCCACTACGGGGCGCTCCAGGGCCTGAACAAGAAGTCGACCGCGGATCGGTATGGCCTCGACCAGGTGCAGGTGTGGCGACGTTCCTACGACGTCCCGCCTCCCGCGCTCGAGCCCGACGATGAACGCCACCCGCGTCATGACCCACGCTACGCAGACCTCGCACCGGAGCAGCTTCCCGCCACGGAGTGCCTCGCAGACGTCGTCGAGCGGATGCTCCCGTATTGGTACGACGCCATCGTCCCCGACCTCCGCTCGGGCGAGGTCGTGCTCATCGCAGCCCACGGCAATTCGCTCAGGGCGCTCGTCAAGCACCTCGACGGTGTCTCGGACGAGGAGATCACCGGCCTCAACATCCCGACCGGGATACCCCTGATGTACCAGCTCGACGCCGATCTCTCCGTTCGAGCCAAGCGGTACCTCGGGGACGAGGATGCAGCGAAGGCGGCCGCCGCGGCTGTCGCTGCACAGGCGGGTACGGGCTGATCGGGGCTCCCTCGGGCGAAGGAGGGACCAACATCGCTCGCGATGCGGAGTGCCCGATGATCGGTCGGGTGTAGTTGCGGTAACGCTCGTGCACCGCCATACTTCATGTCGGATCCGTGTTGACATCGGATCCGAGTGCGAGAAAGGGTCCGAGCATTGGATGGGATCGTCTCCGTTCTCCATCTTCTCATTTCGTTGTCTCTCATCTTC
>JAWOGV010000053.1:0-2531 GCA_046496605.1 Acidimicrobiia bacterium
ATCTCGCGGTCCTCCGCGCTGGCGTCGGCCGTCGCGATGACGATGGGACGCCCTCCCGCCTTCATCCAGTGCGTTGGTTCGGTGAAGGTTCCGCCCGATTGCTCGACACAGTCGAGAAAGGGCGCCATCAGCGCGTTCCGTGTCTCCATGCGGCCGATGGTGCTGATGATGTTCAGCACCGTGAGGGCGAGAACGCCGAGGAGGAGGGTGGACACCCACCAATAGCGGGTGCCTGTCGGTCGGAGCGTGCGTTGTCGTTCCGTCATGTCGTCCACTGCGCGAGAGGCTACCGGCAGGCACCACTCTGGGAGACGGGCTGCTGGGAGCGCCGGGGAATCCGACGATGCCCACGGCAACCAGCGGGTCGCTCAGCGTCGGGGGACACCCCCTAGAGTTCGTCATCGACGGAAGGGACCGATGGACACGAATCCGGTGTTGGCGTCGTTGGGCAGGCCACTGCGTCTCGCGGTGATCGGCGGAGGGCCCGGGAGCTTCATCGGTGCCATGCATCGATCGGCGGCGCGCCTCGACGGTCGGTACGACCTGGTGGCCGCCGTCCTGTCCTCTGACCCCGATCACTCGCGATCAGCAGCCACCGACCTCGGAATCGCAGGTGAACGCGCCTACGGCGATGCCATCGAGCTCCTCGACGCGGAGGCCGAGCGGCCAGACGGAGTGGACGTGGTCGCGATCATGACCCCGAACGACAGCCATCATCGATACATCGTTGCCGCGCTGGAACGGGGCTTCGACGTCATCTGCGACAAGCCGATGACCAACACCGTTGCTGAAGCGGTCGACGTCGTGCGCACGGTTCGCTCGACTGGACGTGTGTTCTGCCTCACCCACAACTACACGGGGTATCCCCTCGTGCGGCAGGCCAGGGCGATGGTGGATGATGGGCTCCTCGGGACCATCAGGCTGGTCCAGGTGGAGTACGTCCAGGGTGGCAAGGCCCGCGAGGACGATCCGGACTCGCCGGACGGCCTGCCGTGGCGGTACGACCCGGTGCGTGGCGGACCCTCGCTCGTGATGGGCGACATCGGCACCCACGCCCACAATCTGGCACGCTTCATCGCTCGGATCGAGGTCTCCGAGGTGGCCGCCGAACTCGGCCATGTCGCGCCAGGTCGACTCGTCGACGACTACGGGGCTGCGATGCTCCGCTTCGAAAACGGTGCGAGGGGTTCCATGTGGGTGACGCAGACCGCAGCGGGGGTCGAGAATGGCCTCCGGATCCGTGTCTCGGGCACCGGCGGCACAGTGGAGTGGAGTCAGGAACAGCCGACCGAACTGGTGTTCCGACCCCTCGACGGTCCCGTTCGGGTCTTCACGCCCAACGGCCCTGACATCCTCCCGCCTGCCAGACGCGCATCGCGGATCGTCGCAGGGCATCCCGAGGGCTTCCTCGAAGCCTTTGCCAACGTCTACGCAGACGCCGCCGAGGTGATCGCTGCCCGTAGGGCAGGAACCTCACCGGATCCCCTCTCCCAGTGGTTCCCGAATGAGCTCGACGGTGCCATCGGCGTTCGATTCGTCGAAGCCGCAGTGGCCTCGAGCGAGGCGGACGGCGAGTGGACGAGCGCCATCCTCGACCTCGATGGTGACCCCTGAAGTCCATCCACGATGACATGGCTCCCCCGAATGACGTGCTCGTGGCTGACCGATCAACGCCGAGGTAACCAGACCATCTCCCGACTGGTCGACCCCCATTAGGCTCGCGCTGATGGACGACACGACCCGGATCGCTGCGATGCAGCTCTCGCGGATGCGCGGGATGACGGCGCTGTATCACACGCGGTTCTTCTTCGACATCAACTTCACGACGGTTCTCGTCGTGGCGCTGTTGGTGATCGGGTGGTGGCAGGTCCCCGAGGCCTTCCTCCTCGTCCCCGTGGTGGCGCTGGTCGGTGCCGTGGCCACCGCGTTCGACTCGTCGTATCTCACGTTCGCGCGTTGGTACGCGCGGTACCTCGAGCGCTACCTCAACGATCGCCTGGGCGAGCGGATCCACGTCGCGTCCGAACTCGAGGCCGCGTACCTGTACGAGCTGGGAACGCCGAAGATCGTGACAATCCCGATCACGGGGGAGTTCACGTGGTTCTCGTTCGTCACCATCTTCTACACCCTCATCGGTGCGCTGTCGTATACCTTCGGGTTCATCCTCGGCTGGGACACCCTCATGGACGCACCACCCGCGGTCGTCGCCGTGTACCTCGTCGGTGTCATCGGGTTGACGCTCTCCGCACTCGGGTTCGGTCTGTGGTGGTTCGTCGGCGGCGTCGGTGAGAGAAGGCTGGAGCAGGTACTCGAGGAGCGGTTCGGTGCCCCAACGGCATCAACCGACGACCGCGAGTGATTCGAACCATGTCATCGAGATCCGAGGAGGCGAGAACATGATCGGTATCAGGATCACAACCGTCGCGTTGACCGTCGTGATGTTCGTCGCGATCGGTGTCTCCGCGGCGACCGGGGACTTCAGCGGTGAGGGATCCCAGCTCCTCGACCTGCCGTGGGGAAGGATGTCGCTC
>JAWOGV010000360.1:0-4221 GCA_046496605.1 Acidimicrobiia bacterium
GAGCGGTATTGCTGCGAGCCACCGCCGTACAACCCGAGGTGACTGCCAGGGCTCATGGTACCGCCGCCGACCTTGTGACACCGGGTCTCGCTGCCAGGGTGTTCATTGACGCCGCCAGCCTCGAACTCGTCGGCGTAGTGACCACGGTGGGACCCGCCGAGGCCGATCCGGTTGGAGGCTTCGGCCGATCGGTGACAATCGATGTCGATGGTCTCACCGCGAGACACCTCGGAATGTTGGCGCGGGTGGTGATCGAAACCGCTGCCACGGACGACGAAGTACTGGCGGTGCCGGTGGGTGCGGTGTTCACCGACACCGACGGTCAGGTGCGCGTGCTGCTGGTGCGTGATGTCGAACCGCTCCCGGTCCCGATTCACCCCGGGCGCGTCATCGGGGGGTTTGTGGAACTCACCGATCCGGATACAGCCATCGTTCCCGGTGCGCTCGTTGTGGTTGGGTGGCAATGAGTTCCGGTGCCGGTGTCGTCTTGGAGGGGTTGTCGCGGACGTACAGCGGCGTGGCTCCGGTGCACGCGCTGCGATCATGCAACCTGGACATCGCCCCCAGCGACTACGTTGCCTTGGTCGGGCCGAGCGGGTCGGGCAAGTCGACACTGCTCAACGTCCTCGGACTCCTCGACCGCCCGACGGCGGGATCGTACCTGCTCGACGGCGTGGAAACCCAGAGGCTCGCTCCCAACGAAAGAACCCGTTTGCGAGCGTCGAAGATCGGCTTCGTCTTCCAGCAGTATCACCTCGTAGCACACCGCAGCGTCACAGAGAACGTCGAACTCGGGTTGCTGCACCGCGGCGTGGGACGTTCGGACCGCCGACGCAGGGCGATTGAGGCACTCGCCGAAGTCGGGCTCGACCACCGGATTGATGCCTTCCCCGCCACACTGTCCGGTGGTGAACAGCAGCGGGTAGCGATCGCCCGCGCTCTCGCGACCGAGGTGAAGCTGCTGCTCTGCGACGAACCGACCGGCAACCTGGACGAGGTATCAGCCGCGGCCGTCGTAGCCATCTTCGAGCGTCTCAACCGCGATGGGCTCACCCTCATTGTCGTAACGCACAATGCGTCGTTGGCGCAGCGGGCGGGCCGGATCGTCAGGCTCAGCGCCGGGACGATGAACGAATGAGATCACGAACGAGTGCCCGGCTGCAGGTCACCGACGTTGCCGGCGAGACCGTCGCATCGCTCGGAGCCCGCCCATTGCGGACACTGCTGACGATGGCAGGTACGATCCTCGGCGTCGCCGCTGTCGTAGCGACGCTCGGGTTGTCCCAGACTGCAGAGCGCCAGGTGTCCAGCAGGTTCGACGCGCTCCGCGCCACGGAGGTACGGGTCGAGCCCGCCGACCGTTCCCGACCCGACGTCCTCCCTGACGATACCGCTTCAGTGCTGCAGAAGCTCAACGGCGTCGAATCCGTAGGTGTCCTCACCCTTGTCGGACCGGTCGACCTCCGCAAGACGGCGGTCCCGGGGTTCGGATCGTCGGCACGAGCAGACCTCGCGGCTTTGGGACCAGGGAGCGAAACGGCGCTTCGTTTCGACGTCGCCGCAGGTCGCACCTTCGACAAGTTCCATCATTCGACCGCGGCTCACGTTGCGATCGTCGGGGAAGTCCTCGCCACGAGGCTTTCGCTCCCCCCGCTCGAAGCACACCCGGTCGTCTACGTCGATGGGATCGCCCTCCAGGTCATCGGAGTCGTCGCCGACGCTCCCACCGAGCCCAGGGCCGTCGGGTGGCTGATGGTTCCTGCCTCCTTCGGTCTCGTGTCCGGAGTCGCAACCGCCGACCCGCCGGTCGTCGTCATCCAAACGGCCCGTGGCGCCGCCCAGACCATCGCCCGGCAAGCGCCCTTCGCACTGCGTCCCGACGCCCCCCATCTCCTCGTAGCGCTCGCCCCACCCGACCCCGCCGCATTGCGCCTCTCCGTCGAGGCGGACACACGCCTCGCGTTCCTCCTCGTCGGTGCCGTTGCGCTGCTCGTCGGCACCCTCGGCATCGCCACTGCCACGTTCGTCGCCGTACTGGAACGCACCGCCGAGTTTGGGCTACGACGCGCGGTCGGCGCCTACCCCCGCCACATCGTCTACCTGGTGCTCGCCGAGTCATCGGCGATCGGCACCCTCGGCGGGGCGATCGGAGCTGCCCTCGGAGTGATCAGCGTCGTCACGCTCGCCGCTCGGCTCGAATGGACGCCGATCCTGCACCCGATGCTTCCACTGGGAGCCGTCGCCCTCGGCACGGTATCCGGACTCGTCGCCGGGCTCATTCCCGCACGGCGCGCCAGCCGAATCGAACCCGTCGAAGCACTCCGACGGTAGCCGTCCGCCCCCAAGCGTTGGGTTCAAACCGTCTGCATCGCGAGGACCGCCGCCGCCCGCGACGCCGTCACCCGCCCGAGTTGGCTCCCCGAGGTCATCGATCAGCACCTTGCGGACTATCCGTCCGGACCTGACGGGCTGCAAATCTGCTCCCGATGGCGGAGCCTGCCCCGTGTAGTGCCCGGGGCGGGTTCGAAGGTCCGCTGGTTTCGCTACGGCTGCGCGTACTCGGGGAACTGCGCGATCACTTCAGCAACGAGGTCATGTTCGAGCTGCAACTGCACCGGCAGCGTCGTAGCCCCTTGACATGCCCAGTCTGCGGTAGCCATCGCAACCTCGTATTGGCGTGCCTCCGCAAGCGTCTCTGCCGACTCGTCCCCGAAACTGATTGACCACGTCAGGTTCAAGGTCATTGACGGGTCGCTGGTTTGATAACCGAGCTGTGCCATGCAGGCTTCGTACTCGTCGAGCGTGGCTACGTAGTCGGGGTGTTCGAAGATGGATTTCAGTGCAGATTGCCGAACCTTGTCAGTGAATCGATTGAGATGGCGGAGACCCTCGGGTGTGATCTCGATCTCATACACCCAGTAGCCGCCAAGGAGGTCAGGGTGCTTCCCATCCGATCGCGTCCGCCACGACAGGATTGGCGGCCAGCGCCGACGTCTCGTACTCGGCGATCAGCTGGCGCCAAACTCTGGCATGGTCAGCGAAACACGAGAACCACGCCGTGGCTGCACCGATCTCTTCGGCTTGGAGTTCAGCGAGTCGCTCCTCACCGAACGCCGCTGCCATCGCCGCCTCGTCCGTCCCTGCGGGAAGGACGCCATGTCGATCACCGGTGACCACCTCGAGCTGGTCAGCCTTGAGGTTCACGACGTACGCCATCGGGTCGGTCGGGTACCCGCGAGCAGCTAGACACTGCTCCATCGTCACTCGGCTGTCGACGAACCTGGCATCCTCCCGCACTGCCTCGTCTACGGTCTCGCTGAGGTCCATGAACAGGTCGAGGTCGATCCCTTCGATCCGGCCAGGAGGGTGCGGTGGTTCCCCCACCGCCGTGAGAGCCCACTGCTCACACGACTCGATGTCGGGACTCGGCTCATCGGTTGCCTCGGCCGTACCAGAGCCGGCGAGCGCTTGCAGGTACGCCACCTGACCGGCAGGATCCAACTCCCGGAAGATCTCTGCGTTCGGGTCCGGCTCGTCAGGCACCACCAAGGCGTCGTCCTCAGCTTCGGACGGCGCGCGCCACCAATCGTGGAATACCCCGAACCCGACCATGCTCGCGTCCGCAACCATGTCTTGGAGATCCGCACCCGAGGGCGGTGTCTCCGACAGTGCCAACCGCGGCGCCCACAAGGGATCGTCGACACCGGATGAGGCGTTTGTGACAGGTGCGTCGTACTGGGCCGAGAGGTTCGCAACGGTCACGGGCGACAGATATGCCACGTATTCAAAACCCCGCGATGTCATGCACGCAGCTACGGCGTTCCGTCGTGCCCAATGCCACGCGATCACCTCGTCGGCGAGCGACTCGGGCACCGATGCTTCATCACCCGCCAGCGCGGCGATCCCCGGACTCATAGGTTCCGGCTCGAGTGCGACGTCCACCCCGGGCGACGCACATGCTGTGCCCAGAACCACGACCGCAACGACTCCACCAACCCGGCTCAACCATCCACTCATGTTCGCGTCCTATCCATCAACACCCAGCCACCTGCTGAGTTCTTCACGTACCAATAGAGGACTCGCGATCCGGTCCGCACGCGACTACCTCCTCTACATCCGGTCGACCGCTCATATCCATGTCCACCCACGCCGGTGCGCGCCTCCTACTCGCGGCCGAGTCCTCCGCCTTTGGGATGCTCGACGGTGCCCATTGCACGTTCC
>JAWOGV010000378.1:0-2560 GCA_046496605.1 Acidimicrobiia bacterium
CGCCCTCCCCCACCCCAGCGAGGATGCGGAGGGTCAGGTCGAGGTTGGAGAGTTGCGCGTTGGCTCCGATGTTGTAGATCTCGCCGGGCTCGCCCTCGTCCACGAGGAGATGCAAAGCAGCTGTGTGGTCGTCGACGAACAGCCAATCCCGCTCGTTACGGCCGTCCCCGTACAGGGGCACGCTCTTGCCGTCCAGCAGGTTGGTGACGAACAGGGGGATCACCTTCTCGGGGAACTGGTACGGACCGTAGTTGTTCGTGCAGCGGGTCACGAGGACAGGAAACCCGTAGGTCGTGTGGTAGGACAGGGCGAGGAGGTCGGATCCTGCCTTCGATGAAGAGTACGGCGAGGACGGGTCCAGGGGGGCTGACTCATCGGGAAAGCCCTCGGCAACCGAGCCATAGACCTCGTCGGTTGACACGTGGATGAATCGCTCCACGCCATGCCTGAGCGCGGCCTCGAGCAGGACCCCGGTCCCGACGACGTTGGTTTCGAGGAACACCGTGGGCCCCGAGATGGAGCGGTCGACATGGCTCTCAGCGGCGAAATGGACGACCACGTCGTGCCCTGGCACCACCTCGTCGACGACCTCCGGATCGCGGATGTCGCCCTGCACGAGCGCGTGCCGCCCGAGCCGATCGAGTTCGGCGACGGTCGCAGGAACGCCCGCATAGGTCATGGCATCGAGGTTCGTGACCGTGGCATCCGGCTCAGCGGCGAGCACCCTCCGGATGAAGTTCGAGCCGATGAACCCGGCTCCCCCGGTGACGAGAAACTTTCTGGCCAATGATCCCTCCAATGACCGGGACCAGCCTACCAACGGCCCGATCGTCGCAGCCTCGCTCCCGCCATGAGGACTCCCAGAACGTTTCCGGTAACCTCAACACACGCCCCGACGACCCCGGAAGGATCATGAAGACTGTATACCTTGCGATGAGCGCCGACATCGTCCACCCCGGCCACATCAACATCCTGAACGAGGCCAGGAAGCTCGGCGAGGTCACCGTCGGACTCCTCACCGACGAGGCCATTGCGTCGTACAAGAGGCTTCCCCACATGACGTACGAACAGCGACGAGCCGTCGTGGCGGCTCTCGACGGTGTCGCGAGGGTGGTGCCCCAGGAGACCCTGGACTACGTGCCCAACCTGAAGAAGCTTCGCCCCGATTACGTCGTTCACGGGAGTGATTGGCGTTCTGGGGTCCAGCAACGCACCAGGCAGGCCGTCATCGACACGCTCGTGGAGTGGGGAGGGGAACTCGTCGAGCCCGAGTACACCGAGGGCATCTCGTCAACCCTCCTCAACAACGCCGTCAAGGAGATCGGCACGACGCCAGCGGTCAGGATGAGCAGGTTCCGGAGGCTGCTCGACGTCCAACCAACGGTGAGGGTCATCGAGGCCCACAACGGACTGACCGGACTGATCGCAGAACACGCGCACGTGACGAAGGACGATCGAAGGCGGGAGTTCGACGCGATCTGGATATCGAGCCTCACGGACTCGACCGCAAAGGGTCGACCGGACATCGAGTACGTGGACCTCACCTCGCGAATCTCGACGATCGAGCAGGTGCTCGAGGTCACGACGAAACCGATCATCCTCGATGCGGACACGGGAGGGATCGTCGAGCACTTCGTCCTCGAGGTTCGCACCCTCGAGCGCCTCGGTGTGTCGGCAGCCATCATCGAGGACAAGGTCGGACTGAAGAAGAACAGCCTCTTCGGGGAGGACGCCGACCAGACCCAGGATGATCCAACCCACTTCGCTGCGAAGATCTCCGCCGCCAAGGAATCCCAGATCACGGAAGACTTCACCATCATCGCGCGGATCGAATCGATGATCCTCGGGAAGGGCGTGGCCGACGCGCTCGCCCGAGCCGAGCAGTACATCGAAGCAGGCGCGGACGCGATCATGCCGCATTTCAAGAGCGCCGATACGACGGAGCTGTACGAATTCGCGGATGCCTATCGGTCGTTCGGTAGCGGGGTCCCCATGGTTGCCGTTCCAAGCGGGTACCCGCACGTCACCGAGGATGAGCTCCGCGATCGGGGCTTTCAGGTCGTCATCTACGCAAACCACCTCCTCCGCGCCGCATATCCGGCCATGGTGCAAACAGCCGAGTCGATTCTCGAGCATGAACGGTCCCTCGAGGCCGGGGAGAGGCTCATGTCGATAAAGGACATCCTGACCCTCATACCGGGGGGCTCCTGAGTGCCGACCGCAGAGCAGGCGTTCACCGCCTTCACGGAAGCGGGGATCGGGTTTTGGACCGGTGTCCCCGACTCGCTCCTCAAGCCCCTGTGCGCCTACGTGTCCGACCACGTCGACGCTGATCACCATGTGATCGCCGCCAATGAGGGAGGCGCTGTCACCCAAGGCCGGCCAAACGAACTCCGCGGTCGGAGTGGGCGTCGTCCCGACCGCCGGAGGGCCAGTCACCTGGATCCGGACGCCTGGAGACCCCCGAAACCATTACATCGCCCGCATGGACTGGACGCCCGCCGGGCGGGAGATCGGCTGCCAGCATCTCAACAGGCTTCAGAACACGAACTCCGTCTTG
>JAWOGV010000400.1:0-3025 GCA_046496605.1 Acidimicrobiia bacterium
ACGCTACCCTCGTAATCCACGCAGGCTCCGGTGACCCTAACCCTATGTATCTTTGACTTTAGCATAGTACGTTGCATGCTATGACTCCTGAATAAGTCAGATCTAAAAAATCAGTTCGATCGAGATGTGATATGCGACACACCAAGCAACTGATCGCCGGTACGTGGGTCGACGCCCTGGCCGGCGGCACGCGGGACCTCGTCGATCCGGCAACGGGTTCGGTCATCGACCAGGTCGCGTTCGGCGATGCCCAGGACGCAGGGGCCGCCATCGATGCGGCATCGACTGCACTCGCGGACTGGCGAGGGCTCGGCCCCTTCGCACGGGCCGAGATCCTCTTGGAGGCAGCGGACCAGATTGCAGCGAGAGCTGACGAACTCGCCGTCATCACGACCGAGGAGTCAGGCAAGCCCATCGGACAGTCCAGGGCCGAGTGGCTGTCCGCCCCGAACTATCTGCGCTTCGCAGCCACCGAGGCAACACGCCTCGGCGGGCGGATCATCCCGTCGAGGGTGCCTGGACGGCGCATCGAGGTCACCTACTCACCAATCGGCGTCGTCGGCGTGATCGCCGCATGGAACTTCCCCATCTACAACGTGAACCGTGCTGCATCGTCGGCGCTCGCCGCGGGGTGCACCGTGGTCGTACGTCCCAGCGAGTACACACCGCGGTCTGCGTTCGCCTACGGCGAGGCCCTCACCGATGCCGGAGTCCCGGCAGGCGTGATCAACGTGGTCAATGGTGACGCCGGGGCGATTGCCCAGGCCATGCTCGACGATGGACGGGTCCGAAAGATGCAGTTCACGGGCTCTTCGCGTGTCGGCAGGATCCTGATGGACGGTGCGTCACGGACGATCACGAAGCTCTCGCTCGAGCTCGGCGGCAACGCGCCCGTGATCGTCATGCCTGACGTCGCGGACCTCGGAGCCGTCGTCGCAGGCGGTGTCACGGCGAAGTACCGCAACGGCGGACAGGCGTGCATCGCGCCGCAACGGTTCATCGTGCACGAATCGATCGCCCAGCGGTTCACCGACCTCGCCACCGAGCGAACAGCGGCCCTCGTCGTCGGGGATCCCGCACTTCGAGCGACCGACGTGGGCCCCATCATCAACGAGGTGCAGCGCGATCGCATCGACCGCATCGTCTCGGAGTCCGTCGACACGGGAGGCCGCGTCACGACCGGTGGCACCCGCCTCGACGGCTCGGGGTTCTTCTTCGCACCGACCGTGATCACCGGAGATCTGGCTGGCACCCCGGTCATGACCGAGGAGGTGTTCGGGCCGGTCCTCCCCATCACGACCTTCGAAGACGTGGACGAGGCGCTGGTGATCGCGAACTCCGTGGAGGATGGGCTGTCCGCGTTCGTGTGGACGACCGACCTCGCGACCGCGTTCACCGTGGCGGACGAGCTCGAATTCGGCATGGTCGGTATCAATGACTGGTACCCCGTGACGGCGGAGGCCCCGTTCGGCGGGGTCAAGCAGTCGGGACTCGGGCGCGAATCGGGATCGGAGGGCCTCCTCGAGTACCTCGAGCCGCAGACGAGATACATCGGGGGCCTCACACGATGAATCGCCTCACCACACTCGTCGCCTCCGGATCGTCAGAGGCGATCGGATCCGCCCACGGATCGGCGTTCGCCACCGAGATCCGCAGCTACATGGAGGACAGGGTCAGGCTTTCGCGGACGGGAACCGACCTGGACAGGGCAGGGGTCGTCGCAATCGCGCAAGCGATGCTCGACGCCCACCGTGCATACGACGAGGATCTCTTCGTCGAGATGGTGGCAATGGCAGATGCTGCAGGCATCTCGCCTGCCGAAGCGGTCATCGTTGGGGGATACACCGACTTCATCGACACGGTCCGGCGTGTCGCGCATGGCTCGGCCGTCGAGGACACCTGCACGGCCGTCATCACACCGGACGCGCGGTCAGATGGCCATGGCTTCCTCGCCCAGACGTGGGACATGCACGCGTCCGCGACGCCGCACGTCTTCATGTTGGACGTCCAGCCGAATGACGCCCCTCGGTCCCTCGTGTTCACGACGCATGGAACCCTTGGCCAGATCGGCATGAACGAGGCCGGCATCGCCATCGGGATCAACAACCTGACGATGGACGACGGCGCAATCGGCGTGACCTGGCCGTTCGTGGTTCGCAAGGCCCTCGCCGCGACGACATTCGACGACGCGATGGCGGCGATCCTCGATGCACCGCTGGCGGGTGGCCACAACTTCCTCGTGTTGGATCGACAGGGCCGCGGAGCCTCCGTCGAGGCGACACCCAGCGTGCGCCACGTCGATGTGCTCGACGGGGAGGCCCTCGTCCACACCAACCACTGCCTTGCTCCCTCGACGCAAGCGGTTGAGGCCACGCGCCCCGCGGAGTTGGAGCGATCCTCCACCGCCCGCCTCGAGCACGCCGCGTCGGCGCTCGATCATGCCGGGCCGTACACGGTCGATGAGATGATTGCGCTCCTGCGCGATGAGGGATCGATCTGCCGCCGGCCCGCCCCGCCGTTCGACTACGAGAGCTCGGGCGCCATGATCATGAGGCCGGGAACGGCGGATCTGTGGGCGTGCTGGGGAGTGCCCTCGGACAACGACTTCGAGCACTTCTCGCTCGGCGAACGATGACCGAGCTCACCTACACCAACCTCGACGCCTCGCTCGCAGGATGTTGCGCACAGCTCGAGAGGCTCGCCTTCCCCACCGCTGATCCCGATGAACTCCTGACGGAGGACGACATCCTCGCCTATTCCACGACCTTTCCCGAGGGCTTCTTCGTGTGTCTCGACGGTGACACGGTGGTCGGCCAGGGGGCTGGCATCCTCCTCGACTTCGACTTCGAGGGCTACCAACACACGATCATCGGCATCACGGGCGAGCACCAGTGCGGGAACCACGACCCGAACGGATCCTGGTACTACGGAACCGACATCGCCGTCCACCCCGGATACCGCCGCCGCGGGATCGGTGGCACGCTGTACCGGCTGCGGAAGGACCTCGTCCGGTCGCTCGGCAAGG
>JAWOGV010000401.1:0-5776 GCA_046496605.1 Acidimicrobiia bacterium
CCGACGCTCCATCACATCGGCGGGCGTCAGCAGTGCGAGTGCCGCCATCGCGGCACAACCGAGGATCGCTGCCTCATGACCGAAGACGACCGCGGCGGTGAGAATCACCATGACACTGGGGCTCGCATAGAGCTTGTCGTTGACCTCGACGGTGTTCCACTCGAAGAACACGAAAGCGGCGGCGAAGAGGACCCAGAGCCACAGCGGGGAAGGGAAGTCTTGGATGACGGCAAGGACCCCAAGGGTGACGACGCCAGCCGCGGCAAAGCCGACGGCGAGCTTGACCTTGGCTTTTTCCTGTCGTACCAACTCGTTCGGGTACATGGGCTGGGACCCCTGGCCGCATGAACGATGATGTGAGGTGTGGTTCCCGGGACTCGTTTAGCCGACTCTGAATGACGCTGCGCCGGCCAGGAGGGCCGAGGCAAGTGCTCCAAGGGTCAGTGCAAGTTTCAGTACTCTGCTCTTCACGTGGTTGCTCCAGTGGTTCGTTTCCTCTTCTCCGACATCACATTCGTCAGATCAGGGAACGTGCGATCCGCTTCGCTGGAGTAGTCCGATATGAGCTTCCCGGGTCCCACCACCTCCATCGACCCGGGTGATATCTCTCCCGAGTACATCGTTCGATCTTCGGTTATCTCAGCCTGTCCCAACCGAAGACGATCCGCGTCCTACCGCGAAACCGTCCTGACCCCGCCCAGGGCCCTGGCCGCCGCAGCGACAGCCGCAACCAACATATCGGAGAACCCCGACTCGCGCAAGCACATACCGTGGTGGCCCCTGCCACGCACAGCGCGCAGAGAAACGCGAATCGTGCGTTGCGATGCGCTACGATCGCCCCATGCCGGTCAATTTCAAGGAGCTCGAAGAGGGGCTCACCCGCCTCGAGTCGATCGACGCGGCGCGCGTGATCAACCAGGGCGAGCGCATTACCGAGGTCCACGTGATCGCAGCCGCGGACAAGCCGGCGAAACAGGTCGTCCGCGACGTGCAGAGCCTTGCGATGGCGCGGTTCGGCCTCTCGATCGATCACCGCGTGATCTCGGTCGTCCAGATCAGCCCCCATGACCTCATCCTGGCCGCCGCTCCCCGCGCAGCCCTCACGAGGATCTCCGAGACACCGAACGGCACACGAACCACGATCGAGGTGACACTCCGTCACGACGATGCAGAACACGTGGGACTGGCGACGGGGCCCGCAGTCGCCTCCGCTCGACTCCGGCTGGTCGGGGAGGCAACCATCGATGCAGTGGAGAAGACATTCCCTTCGCTCCCCCCCATCGCGCTCGATGCAATCACCGCCACGGTGGTTGGCGTGCGCAACGTCGTGGTCGCCGTCCTCGTGCAGGCCGGCGTACACGGCGGCGAGGATCTGAACGTGGGCTCGGCGCTGTCGGCGGGCAACAATGACGACGCCGCCGTGAAGGCCGTACTCAACGCCCTGAACCGCCGGGTCGCCAACATCGCCGAATGACACGCCCCGCCGGTGCCGTCCTCTCCACCGGACCGCGCCCCCGGGGGACGGGTATCGTCGTCTCGCCCCATCATCAGGCCTCACGGGCGGGCGTCGAGATCCTCGAATCCGGGGGAAACGCCGTTGATGCCGCCATCGCCGTTGATGCCGTTCTCGGTGTCGTCCTGCCCGACACGTGCGGTCCGGGCGGCGACCTGTTCGCCCTCGTCCACCGGCCGGGCATGGATGCGCCTGCCACGTTGAACGCGTCGGGCCGAGCAGGATCGGGTATGGCAGCCGACGATCTGCGCGACCTCGATCTCGGCGAGATCCCGCTGCGATCGCCTTGGTCGATCACCGTGCCGGGCTGCGTCGACGGATGGCACGCACTGGCAGAGACGTTCGGATCGCTCCCCCTCGCCTCGGTACTGGCGCCTGCCATCGCAATCGCACGCGATGGGTTCCCTGCTTCGGTCGAACTGATCCAATCACTCGAACGGTTGCACCCCATGATCGCCGACCAACCCTCCGCCGGAGCCTTCTACCCGCAGGGCGCCCTGCTTCGGGACGGCGACCGAATCACGCGAGTCGATCTCGCACGGACGCTCGAGGACATTGCGACATCGGGACGGGAGGGCTTCTATACCGGGCCCGTCGCGTCGGGCATCATGGCAGCAGCCGAGGGCGCCATCACCCAGGACGACCTCGACCAGGTCCAGGCCGACTGGATCGACGCCGTCTCCCTCGAGGTCCTCGGTCGAACGGGGTGGACGATCCCGCCGAACAGCCAGGGGTACCTCACGCTCGCGACGCTGTGGATCTTCGAACACCTCGATCCACCGAGCGATCCGAACGATGCCCTCTACCAGCACCTTCTCATCGAGGCGTACCGATCGGTGGCCTGGGAACGTGCGGACACCGTCTCGGACCCCGACACGGCCGTGATGGGGGTCGAGGAGCTCCTCTCCACCGATCGGCTCGGATCACGAGCGAACCGGATCCGCCCGGATCGGACGACACGATGGCCGATGCCCGAGCCCTCCCTCGGAGGGACCTCGTACATGACCGTGCTCGACGGTGACGGTATGGGCGTCTCGCTCATCCAGTCCAACTTCGCGGGCATCGGCTCCGGCCGATCTGCAGGTGCGACCGGCGTGTGGCTCCACAACCGCGGCGCAGGTTTCAACCTCCTCCCGGGACATCCGAACGAGTATGCGCCACACAAGCGTCCACTGCACACGCTCTCGCCGACCCTGTGGACCTCGGGCCCTGACCTCTCGCTCCTCCTCGGAACGCGTGGTGGGGATCATCAACCCCAGTACCTGGCCCAACTCGCTGCCCACCACCTTCATGCGAACCTGTGTACGGACGACTCCCAGCTGGCGCCGAGATGGAACATGGCTCAGCCGATGCCGGGCACGGACAGCGCGATCCGTGTCGAATCCCGCATGGCGATGACCACGATCCAAGGGCTCCGCGACCGCGGCCACGTGGTCGACATCGCCGGATCGTACGAGACCGGATGGGGGCCGATCTCGGCGATCGACGTCATCGGGGAACACAAGGGTTCGGCCGACCCCCGGATCTCGACGAGTTCAGCGCTCACGTCGTCGATGTGACGACCACCGGAGCCAGTTCCCGGAGCCAACGATCCTGAATACTGGAAGTTTCTTCCATGCGCCGGGTTGCTCTAGGGGAATGACACCTATACGCTGATGGCAGCGAACCCGGACCGTTCCGCGCTGGAACTCCGTCCGACCTCCACGGCAGCCAGTCGCGGATCGCTTGTGACCGAACTGCCGAGCTCCACGGAGCCAGGTGAAACCCCGAATACCCCTCGCATACGCCGGAATGCTGGTCATCGCCCTCGTGGCGGTGGTCGGCTTTGCTGCGTTCTCGCCGTCGTCAGGCGGGCAACCGACGACGACGCTCGGACCCGAGGCGACCGTTCCGGACGTGTCCGCTCGTGTTGCTTCGGCAATCCTCGCCATCCGTGTCTCCGAGCCGGAGACCCGGACCGCGTCGACGCTCAGCGCCACCACGACGGTCGAGGACGTGAACACTCGGTCCGACACCACCCTCGAGTCCAGTGCCGCAGAGGAATCGACGACCACCGAGAGCCCGACGACATCCCTGGCCACGACGACCAGTGAGGCCGCCGCCGCCACCACACCGGCGCGTGACACGACGCCTCCTGCGCTGCGAGTGACCACACCGAAGGATGGTTCGACGGTCGACGATCGCATCGTCACCTTCAGCGGTACCACGGAACCAGGTGCAGACGTGACGTCGGGCCCTTACGAGGCCGCGGTCGACGATGACGGGTCATGGAGCATCCGACTCGTGCTCTCCCCCGGACCGAACGGAGCACTCTTCACCGCGACCGACGACGCCGGCAACACTGCCACCGTGCGCATCGTGGTGACATACGACGCTCCCGCTCCCACGACGACATCAGCTCCCACGACCACGACCCAGCCGCCTGCTGCCACGACCACGACGGCCGGTTCGACCGAACCGAAGTGGTCGCCGTTGTGGCCGGCTGACGCAGGGGGCAAGAGGAACGTCGAGCACTGGCGACCGCTCGTCGAGAAGTATTGGCCAGCCGACCTCGTCAGCTGCGCCCTCAACATCATCGACCTGGAGTCAGGCGGCGACCCGAGGGCATGGAACAGCAGTGTCGGGGCCGAGGGCCTGTTCCAGCACCTCAGCAAGTACTGGAAGAACCGCGCTGCGTCGGCAGGGTTCAAGGACGCGGATGGCCTCTATGCGACGCCCTACAACGCCGAAGCCAACATCGCGGCTGCGTGGTACATCGCAAAGAACTCGAGTCCCTGGCACAGGCCGTGGAGTGTGAACCCGTTCTACGGCAACTGCCAGTCCTGACGGTCGGTCTCCGCGCCGCAGACCGAGCGGCGTATCATCGGATGTCATGAACCACACTGCGAAGAACCTCATCAGGATCGCTGGCGTCGTCGCGGGGCTCGGTGCGGCCGTTTGGGCGATGCGTGATCGGCTTCTCCCTGCTCCCGAGGTACCGGAGGGACCTCCACCTCGCTTCAGGGAGGCATCGCGACCGGCTGCGGCCCCGGCAGAGCCCAACGACCTCACGATCATCAAGGGCATCGGGCCCGTGACGTCCCTCAAGCTGGCCGACGCGGGCATCGTGACCCTCGGAGGGCTCGCTGACGCTGACGCCGCCACGGTTGCGAGCGCAACAGGCACGAACGAAGCAGCCGCCAAGGCATGGATCGACGCGGCGAAGTCGCTGACCTGAGGTGCTCTATCTGACGGAGCCCGAGAGCCTCGGTGACCTCGTTCCCGAAGAGCCGCGGTTCCGGTCGGATCAGCTCCGCGAGTGGCTGTACAGGAACCCCGTCCTCACGACGGCGGAGATGACCAACCTCCCGGCAGAGTTGCGGGAAGCGCTCGCAGATCAGCATTGGCCGTTCATGATCGACGTCGAGCAGCGCGCCGATCAGGGCACGACGATCAAGTGGCTGTTCCGTTGCACCGACGGCGCCCCGATCGAGACGGTTCTGATGGGCTACCGGAACCGGACCACGCTGTGCATCTCATCACAGGTTGGCTGCGCCATGGGATGCACGTTCTGCGCCACGGGACAGTTCGGCTTCGATCGACACCTCGATGCGGGGGAGATCGTCGCCCAGGTCGCGTTTGCGAATGCCTTCCTCCGGGTCGATCCCCTCCCCCACAGCCCCGGGCACGTGACGAACGTGGTCTTCATGGGTATGGGCGAGCCTCTGGCGAACTATCGAAACACGATCGAGTCGATTCGTCGGATGGTCGATGTGATGGGAATGTCGGCGCGATCGATCACCGTGTCGACGGTCGGCTTCGCGCCGGGAATGCGCAGACTCATCGACGAGCCGTGGCCGGTGAACCTCGCCGTCAGCCTCCACTCGACCGTTCCGTCCGAACGCTCGAGGCTCGTCCCGATCAACGATCGGTGGCCGATCGACGAGGTGATCGGGCTCGCCGGCGAGTATTACGAGAGGAAGGGCCGCAGGGTGTCGCTCGAGTGGACGCTCATCGCGGACGAGAACGACTCCGATGAAGAGGCGGTGGGCCTTGCAAGGATCGCTCGGAGCATTCATGCCCACGTCAATGTCATCGCACTGAACCCGACGCCCCTGAGCATCGATCGCCCTCCCGACAGCGACAGCGTTCGGCGCTTCATCGGAACCCTCCGCAGGGAGGGGGCGAACGTCACCCTTCGCGACACGCGAGGACAGGACATCGACGCCGCGTGCGGCCAGCTGCGCGTCCGATCTGCCGTGCGCTGACGTGGGTACCCTGACT
>JAWOGV010000016.1:0-4332 GCA_046496605.1 Acidimicrobiia bacterium
ATCGTGAACATCGGTCGCAGCCATCGCGCTCGTTGCTCCGGCGTCCCGTGCGCCGCGAGCACTCCGGCACCCATGCCGATACCGAGGATGTTCGCGGTTCGGTTCCATGTTGGCGCGCCTGCCTCGGTCAGCCGCCGGGTGACGTACTCGCGGTAGCGGGGAGAGACGCCGAGGCCGCCGTCACCCTTTGGGAAGTCCACCCATGCGACCCCTGCATCGAACTGTGCTCCCCAGAACTCCTTCGGCTCGGTCGCCGACTGCGGGTGCTCAGCGAGGAGTCGGTCCACCGCTTCTTGGACCATGGATGCCTGTGGGTCCGGAGCTGCCATGGCGGTCACCCCGGTGCCATCACGGCAAGCGTCAGGATGTCGGCCACGAGTGCGGGACGCTCCTCGCCTTCGATCTCGACCGTGACCGTCGAGGTGAGCAGGATCTGGCCCGGTGACTTCTCGGCGACGTCCTTGAGCACGCTGAGTGTCCTGATCCTCGAGCCGGCCTTCACGGGGTTCAGGAATCGGATCCTGTCGGACCCGTAGTTGACGAGCAGGGCAGCACCCTGTGGCAGGATCGCTGCCTCCGTCGAGAGGTAGCTCACGAGCGACAGCGTGAGGAAGCCGTGGGCGATGGTGGTGCCGAAGGGACCCTTCGCGGCCGCATCACGGTCGATGTGGATCCATTGACGGTCCAGCGTCACCTCGGCGAAGTGGTCGATACGGTCCTGGTCGATCACGAACCAGTCGGACCGACCGGTCTCGGTACCTACGTGCTGTGCGAGCTCATCAGCGGGTACAACCTGCATCGACCATCCTCTCTGGGAGACCGCCGTGAGCATACCTGTTTGCGACAAACGGACCTGCGCAGCAGTCTGGGCCGCACCCGGTCGAAGGAAGAGCCCGGTCACGAGCGCCAACGAGGAGCAACATGGACATCGAGGGACGGATCATCCTGGTCACGGGAGCGGCGAGCGGCATCGGTGAGGGCATGTGCCACGCCTTTGCCGCACGCGGCGCCCAGCGTGTGATCGTCACGGACATCGACGAGGAAGGCGCTCGGCGCGTCGCTGCGGTGATCGGTGGCGATCACGCACGAGTCGACGTATCGAGCGAGTCGGACATGGCACGGGTCATCGGAGAGGTCGAAGCCGAATTCGGAAGGCTCGACATCCTCTGCGCCAACGCAGGGATCGCCGTCGACGGCTCGGTCGACGCCCCCGACGATGACTGGCACAGATCCTGGAGCGTCAACCTCATGGCCCACGTGTACGCCGCACGCCACGCGCTCCCCGGAATGCTGCAGCGCTCCTCCGGATACATCGTGACGACGGCTTCCGCGGCGGGTCTGCTGACGAACCTCGGAGCGGCACCGTACACCGTGACGAAGCACGCAGCGGTTGCGCTTGCGGAGTGGCTCGCCATCACCTACCGGTCACGAGGCATTCGCGTCTCGTGCCTGTGCCCCCAGTTCGTCGACACCCCGATGCTCGACGTCTTCGCAGGCCACACCGACGGGATGCGAAGCTGGGTCGAGGGGATTGCGATCCCGGTGGATGAGGTCGCAGAGGCGGTGATGCTCGGGATCGAGCAGGAACGATTCCTGATCCTCCCCCACCCCGAGGTCTCGGACTACGTGCTCAACAAGGCAGCCGACCCTGATCGGTGGATCGCAGGAATGGCCCGGTTGCAGGCCTCGATGGAGAGTTAGCCTTCAACGGAGAGCAGGGCCTTGCCCATCACCGAGCGCGATGCGAGCATCGCGAAACCGTCGCTGAACGACTCGAAGGGCAGCGTGGCGGCGATCCTCGGCGTGAGGACGCCCTCCTCGACCATGTCGAGGATGCGGCTCGCATTCGATCGGTTCGTCTGGGGATCCCTGGCAGCGAACGAGCCCCAGAACACACCCACGAGGCTCGCACCCTTCAGGAGTGGGATGTTGAGGGCGATCCTGGGAATCTCGCCTGCCGTGAACCCGACGATCAGGTGGCGGCCACCCCAGGCGATGGAGCGCATCGCAGCCTCGGAGTGCGGTCCCCCCACGGGGTCGTACACGACGTCGACGCCCCGACCGTCGGTCAGCTCGGCGATGCTCTCGCGGAAACGCCCATCGGTGTAGTCGATGGCGTGGTCGGCACCGACGCCGAGGCAGAACGCCCGCTTCTCCTCGGTGCTTGCCGCGGCGATGACCGTTGCTCCGAGCGCCTTCCCGATGTCGATCGCAGCCGATCCGACGCCTCCCGCCGCGCCAAGCACGAGCATGGTCTCACCCGGCTGGATCCCGGCCCTCTGGACGAGCCCGTGGTACGAGGTGCCATAGGTCATCGTGCACGCAGCGGCCGTTTCGAATGAGATGCCGTCGTGGATCGGCACGGTGAGGGCGGCGTCGACGGACCAGCGCTCTGCGAACGCACCGGACGAGCCGATCGCGGCGACCCTGTCCCCGACGGCGAAGTCCGTGACCCCTGGACCGAGGGCGACGATCGTCCCCGCCGCCTCCGCGCCGGGGGCGAACGGGGGCTCGGACCTGAACTGGTACTCGCCGGCAATGACGAGGAGGTCGGGGAAGTTGAAGCTCGCCGTCTCGACCTCGATCGTGACCTGGCCCGGACCCGGCTCGGGGTCCGGCAGCTCACCGAGCGAGAGCAGATCGGGCGCCCCGAGCTGTGAGCAGACGACGGCTCGCATCAGGCGATCTCGAACAGGCCGGCAGCCCCCATCCCGCCGCCGACACACATCGTCGCCACGACGAACCGGGCTCCCCGCCGACGACCCTCGATGAGGGCGTGCATCACCATCCGGGCACCGGTCATCCCGTACGGGTGGCCGATCGATATCGCACCGCCGTGCACGTTCAGCTTGGCGTCGTCGATCCCGAGCTCGTCACGGCAGTAGATCACCTGGACGGCGAACGCCTCGTTGAGCTCCCACAGGTCGATGTCGCCGATGGTCAACCCGGCACGCTCCAGGAGCTTGGGAACCGCGTAGACGGGACCAATGCCCATGATGTCGGGATCGACTCCTGCAACGGCGATTCCCCGGTAGTAGCCGAGCGGCTCCAGACCGCGCTCTGCTGCCATCGATGAGCTCATCACGACGGTCGCGGCGGCGCCGTCGGACAGCTGGCTCGCGTTTCCCGCCGTGATGGTGCCACCGAGCACAGGGGGAAGCTCGGCGAGACCCTCGAGCGTCGTGTCCGGCCGATTCCCCTCGTCGGCAGCAAGGGTGACCGTCTCATAGGTGGTCTCCCCCGTCGCCCGATCCACGATGGCCTTGCTCGTGGTGACGGGAACGACCTCATCGTCGAACGCCCCGGCGGTTTTGGCGTCAGCGGTCCTCATCTGGGACTGGTACCCGTATTCGTCCTGGGCCTCGCGACTGATCCCGAAGCGCTCGGCGACCACCTCAGCGGTCTGGAGCATCGGCATGTACGCGGCGGGATGCCGTTCGACGAGCGCGGGGTCAACCATCCGGAACGTGTTGGTGTGCTCGTTCTGGGCAAGGGAGATCGACTCGAGACCGCCGGCGACGACGATGTCCATGCCGTCGTACATGACCTGCTTGGCAGCCGTTGCGATCGCCATCATCCCCGAGGAGCACTGTCGGTCGATGGTCATGCCGCTGACCGAGGTCGGAAGCCCCGCTGCGAGCGCAACGAGGCGGCCGATGTTCGGGAACTGCGTCCCCTGGGGCATCGCACAGCCCATGATCACATCGTCGACCTCGACGGGATCGACGCCGGCACGCTCCACGGCCGCAGCGACGGGAATCCCTCCGAGGCTCGGCGCTTCGAGGTTGTTGAACGCACCGCGGTATGCCCGGCCGATCGGTGTCCTCGCGGCCGAGACGATGACTGCTTCACGGTTGCTCATGTGGTGCCGCCTCCACCAGCCGACATCGCCTTCTCCAGGAACTTCATGGTCTGCTCGCCTCCCGCCAACAGCTCCCGCTGGCCAGCGGGATCGGTGATCTCGTCGAAACGCGCTGCGATGGCCTCGGGTGTCCTCTCGTCAGGCGGGAGCCAGATGCCATCCGTCTCGTAGATCCTCGCCGTTGCGTATCCGCCGGCCCCAGCCGCGAGGATCGTGCGCGTGGGTGCATCCCGTGACACGAGGAACAGGACGGCGGGTGTGACCTCGGACGGTTTGAGGAGATCCTTCGCCTCCTCCGGGAGGAGATCGTCCGTCATGCGGGTGTGGGCAACCGGTGCGAGGGCATTGACCCTGATGTCGTACTTCGCCCCCTCGATGGCGAGGGTGTTCATGAGGCCGACGACGCCCATCTTCGCGGCGCCGTAGTTCGCCTGGCCGAAGTTCCCGTACAGACCCGACGACGAGGTCGT
>JAWOGV010000139.1:0-7008 GCA_046496605.1 Acidimicrobiia bacterium
CGTTGGCGCGTCGACGATCGATGTCACACGGCCTCCCCTGCAGTTGGTGGCACGGATGGATGCACCGACCATCGTAGCGCCGGGTCCCCGGATGGGGCCTCGCCCCCCGTCCGGGCGCGTTGCCGGGCACGGCCCCCGCCTTCCTGAGGCCATTGCGTCCTCGGTCGGTGGTAGCCTTGCGGCATGAGGTGGCCTCCTGGCCATCTGTTGATGTGTCCTACGGACCACAAGTAAACATCGACGGAAAGAGGGAGCTCGAATGAAGAGATTCCGCAATGTCGTCATCCTGTTGTTCGCGTTCGCGCTGGTGGTAGCCGCGTGTTCGTCCGACGACGGGGATGCCGGCACAGACGATACGACAACCACAACAGCGGACGGCGGCGACGTCGACCTCACAGGGACGACCGTCACGGTCTTCGGCCCTGAGAGCAGCGACGAGGAAGCCGGCGCCATGCAGGACGCGTTGAGCGTCTTCGCCGAGGCGAACGGGATGACGATCACCTATACGGGTGCTCGTGACTTCTCTGACCAGATCAACGCACAGGCAGCTGGTGGTAACCCGCCCGACATTGGCGTGTTCCCGCAGCCGGGCAAGGTCATCGACTTCGGGACCGAGGGATTCATCCTCCCCATCCCACAGGACCTCGTCGATTTCTCCAAGGCCCAGTGGCCGGCGGGAACCCTCGAGACCGTGATGGCAGCCGATCAGGTTTGGGGTCTCCCGAACAAGACTGACCTGAAGTCCGTCGTGTGGTACAACACGGCACTCTTCGAGGCCGGTGGCTACACGGTTCCAACGACGCTCGATGATCTGCTCGCCCTGGGCACCCAGATGATCGCTGACGGCGTCACGCCGTGGTGTGTCGGCATCGAGTCCGGCCCCGCGACGGGCTGGACGTTCACCGACTGGATGGAGGACCTGACGCTGCGTCTGCAGGGTCCGGACTTCTACGACCAGTGGGTTGCCAACGAGATCCCGTTCGACGACGAGCGCGTCATCGCGGTCGGCCAGACGATCGTCGACATCTGGAACACGCCGGGCAACACGTTCGCTGCCGGTGGATCGATCGCAGCGACGCCGTTCGGTGACAACGGCCAGCCGCTCGCCGAGGGCGAGTGCGCCATGCACCGTCAGGCTTCGTTCTTCGCGGCGTTCCTGCCCGAGGGCACGAGCGTCGGTCCGGGTGGCGGCGTGGATGTGTTCTACTTCCCGTCGGCCGATGACACGACACCGGTGCTGACCGCAGGCACGTTCGTGTCCGCGTTCGAGGATCGTCCCGAGGTGTGGGCCGTCATGGAATACCTGACGTCTGCCGAGTACTCGACCGAGCGTCAGCGGGCCCAGGCGGCACGCAAGGGTGGTGGCCAGTCCGGCTACCTGTCGGCGAACCTGGACCAGGACCTCAGCGTGTACAACGACCTCGAGCGGTCGTTCGTCGAGATCCTCCAGACCGCTGACCCGGCGCGGTTCGACGCGTCGGACCTGATGCCAGCAGCCGTTGGGGCAGGCTCGTTCTGGACCGAGGGTACAAGCGCAGTCAACGGTGACAAGACCGTTGCGGAGGCATTCGCAGCGATCCAGGCATCCTGGCCCAGCCAGTAACACCGAACACATCTCGAGTCCTCGTGACTCGAACGTGACGAAGGGAGGGCCCGGGGCTGAAAGCTCCGGGCCCTCCTGCTAGCTTGGTCGCGAGTGAGAGCGAAAGGACGGTATGGACAGGGTCATCGCGACGATCGTCGGTGCCGCAGCGGCAGTCATCTTCTCGGCGATCGTGTTCATTGGGGCGAACAAGCTCTTCGATCTCGCACCCCGGAAGTGGACGGTATTCAGCACCATCGTCGGTGGTACCTCATCGTTGCTCGTCTTCGGGCTCCTATGGGGGAACCGGCTGATCGACCAGCCCGTGATCGTGACCCTGGTCGCCGTTGTGATCGGCGCAGGCGCGGGCTACGGGCTCTCTCGTGCCTCGGACCCGAACGTCCGGTTCGGTATAGGCCTCCTCGCCGGTGTCATCCTCGGAGCCCTCGCGGGTGCGTCGCTCACCGCTAGTGCGAGGCCGGCCAATGACCCGGTCGGGCTCATCGTCGCGCTCGTCGTGTTCGTGGCGATCGGCATCGGTCTGTGGACAGCACGGGGACGGCGCACCCAGATCCTCCGGCCTCTGCTCCTGTGGGGATCGATCGGGTGGACGGTGGGTGCGTTCCTCGTACCGTACCTCGGGAAGGGCACGCAGGCATGGGCGATCATCGCCGCCATCATCGCCGGTGGCGCCTTCGGCGGATGGATCGGGACGTTCCCGGTTCCCGACGCGCTGACCCAGCGCAACATCGCCCTCGGTTCGCGGAAGTACATCTTCCTCGCACCGGCGCTCGGGTTCATCGGCGTGACCCTCGTCGTCCCGCTGATCCGCACCGCGGTGTTGTCACTCCAGACGGGCTCACCGCGGAACCTGTCGTTCACGGGCTTGACGAACTACGGGAACATCTTCACGGACCCGAACATCATCAACGTCAGCAACTGGACCGACATGTTCACGAGTCGCCTGTTCTGGATCGGCGTCATCGTGCTCCTGATCGGTGTCGCGGTCGCACGGTACGGCGGACGCCAGACGGGCGAATCGCTCAGCCTGAACGGAGGGTCGCTCAGTGCGCTGTCATTCGGGGTGATCCTGGTGGGCTTCGCTCTCTTCACCGTGGTCCGGGGCACCATCCCGAACAACCTGTGGTGGATCTTCGGCGTGACCCTGTTCTCGACGGGTGCCGGCCTCGCCATCGCCGTCCTGTCCGACAGGAGCAAGGGGGAATCGATTGCGAAGTCCTTCATCTTCATGCCGATGGCGATCTCATTCGTCGGTGCGAGCATCATCTGGCGGTTCATGTACATCGCCAGGCCCCCGACGAGGGACCAGACGGGTGTCATCAACGCCATCTGGGTGAAGATCGGCGAGTGGAGCAACGACCCGACGGCGACCGCGATCATCGTGGTCATCCTCGCCCTGACCCTCGCCGGGATCGCCTACATCGGCTACGCCGGATCCCGGGTGAGGAACCTGGCGGTCGTGTCCGGCTCGATCGTCTCGGCAATACCTTTCGTGTGGTTGATCTACCGATTCCTTGGACCCGGCCTTGGCGGCTACGTGGTCGCCGCCGACGGCACGATCGTGGCGGATCCGATCCTCTTCCTGACACAGTCCCCGTTCAACAACTTCTGGATGATCATCGTGTTGATCTGGATCCAGACCGGGTTCGCGATGGTCATCCTGTCGGCTGCGATCAAGGGCGTCCCGGCGGACCTCACCGAAGCGGCTGGGATCGACGGTGCGTCCGAGTCCCAGGTGTTCTGGCGGGTTACAGTGCCATCGATCGCCCCGACCATCGGGGTCGTGATCACCACGCTGATCGTGACCGTGCTGAAGGTCTTCGATATCCCGAAGGTGATGACGAACGGCAACTTCGACACGCAGGTGCTCGCAAACGAGATGTGGCAGCGCGCCTTCACCGAGCTGAACTTCGGCCTCGGCTCGGCCCTGGCGTTCTTGCTGTTCCTCGGCGTGCTGCCGGTGATGTGGCTCAATGTCCGACGAATGCAGCGGCAGAGGGGGGTGACGCGATGACAGCCGAGGCACCTACTCGCCAGGCAGGCACCGCATCGGGCGAAATGCGCCAGATGCGACCCCTCCAGGGACCGGTCGCATCGTTCCTCAGAGCCATCCCGACATGGGTCCTATGGTTCTTCGTCGTCGTGTGGACCGTCCCGACTCTCGGACTCCTCATCAACTCGTTCAGAACCCGTGACGCCCAGCGCGGCTCCGGGTGGTGGCTGTTCTGGCAGGACGGTGCGAATGGATACGGGGGCCTGACACTCGCCAACTATCGCGATGTGCTCGGGTCGGAGGCCACGGGCGGCGTTGCGAACGGACTCCTGAACTCGATGGCGATCGCTGTGGTGGCAACGATCATCCCGATCGCCATTGCAGCGTTCGCAGCATACGCGTTCGCGTGGATCGACTTCAAGGGGCGTGAGTTCCTGTTCATCGCGACCGTTGCGCTGCTCGCTGTACCGACGCAGGTCTCCCTGATCCCGCTCCTGCAGATGTACGCAACGGGGGCACACCTGACGATCCCGATCATCGACAAGACCCTCACCGTCTTTCCCGACCTGGACCTTGCTGGCTCCATCCCAGCGGTGTGGCTGACCCACACGGGCTTTGCCCTGCCGTTCGCGATATTCCTGCTCCACAACTACATATCGGGGCTGCCGAGCGACCTGTTCGAGTCGGCGAGGATCGACGGGGCGGATCACTTCACGATCTTCCGCAAGATCGTGCTGCCGCTGTCGGTGCCGGTACTGGCAGCGTTCACGATCTTCCAGTTCCTCTGGACCTGGAACGACTACCTGATCGCCCTGACGATGATCGGCGGCAACCGGGATCAGCTTCCGGCGACGGTCGTGGTCGCATCGTTGGCGGGCGAGTTCGGCCTCCGTGAGGAGCTTCTGACAGCGGGTGCGTGGATCATCACGGTGGTCCCCCTGATCGTCTTCTTCGCCCTGCAGCGGTTCTTCGTCCGCGGCATCACTGCGGGTTCCGTCAAGGGATAGGTCGCCTCCGACCCGCCGGCCCCGATATCGAGGGCTGGCGGGCGCCTACAGTGGGTCGATGACCGATCCATACGCTGTGCTCGCCTTCGATCCTTCGTCGTCAACCACCGTCAAGGAACCTCCCGGGTCCGGATACGGGAACTGGACGGGAGGCAAGGTGTTCTACAGCGAGGACCATGACCTGTTCACCCTCTTCTACCGCAAGAGGCGACCCCTCGAGCAGGGCCGAGCGGGGCTGTGCGGGGTTTCGGTGAGCACTGACGGGTTCTCGTTCGAGGACGTTTGGACCGCGACCAAGAACGACTTCAACGCCAACTCGATCGAGGAGGGCCATGCCGTATGGTTCCGAGAGCGTTGGATGGTGTACGTCTCGTACGAGGTGCGGGGCACCTCGACATGGCGCATCGACGTCATCGAGGCGGATGACCTCGCCGCCATCGATTCGCAGAGGCGCAGGACCGTACTCCAGCCATCGGACTACGGACTCCCGTGGATCAAGGATCCCTATGTGCATCTCGAGGGGAATGGGATGTGGCTGTACGCGGCTGCGCCGCCGCGCACGGGTCCGGTCGTCGACGGGAATCGCATCACCGCCGGCCCCCTCGATGCGACCGTACTGGCCCGCTCGGACGACGGCCGGTACTTCCCGACCATCGAGTACGTGTTCGAGGCTCCCGGGGACGACTCCTGGCACGGCAGGAGGGCGCGCATCAACTCGCTGATCCCGTGGGATGACGGCTACCTCGCCATGTTCGACGGTGGACGCACCTTCTATGACAACTACGAGGAACACGCGGGCCTCGCCATGTCACCGGACGGCGTGTCATTCACCAGGCTCGAGGAGCCCTGGATCACATCACCGCACGGCTGCGTCCGGTACGTGTGTGCGGTGCCGGCGCGCGGCGCGACCTACTTCTATTTCGAATACACCCTCGAGGACGGCTCCCACGAACTGCGGGTCCATCGAATCGACCGCTGACCGGGGGCGTGCGGGCCGTTCCGGGCGGTACGATCGCACCGTGCCCGCTCCCCGAATCCGAACGAGATCCGGCCTTCCCTCGACCGCTGTCGGAACGAATCGAGACGCGTTCGGCGCATCCGAGTGGGGTTTGCTGGCCGCCATCGCGCTGATCTGGGGTTCATCCTTCCTGTTCATGGCGATCGGCCTCGAGTCCTTCCGGCCCGGCGTGGTCACCCTGGCGCGGGTCGGTCTCGGCGCGGCGACGCTCGCCCTCGTTCCAGCAGCACGACGAGGCATCGAGAGGTCCGATGTCGCACGTGTCGCCCTCTTGGGGGTGATTTGGATCGGGATCCCCCTCAGCCTGTTCCCCATCGCCCAGCAGTGGATCGACTCGTCGGTGGCAGGCATGTTGAACGGTGCGGTGCCAATCACCTCCGTGGTGTGGGCGACCGTGCTGCTCCGGGCCTTGCCCGGGTGGCGCCAGCTCGGCGGCCTTGCGATCGGATTCGTCGGTGTGATGGCGATCTCGCTTCCGGAGGTCGTCGATTCGTCGGCGACCGCTGTCGGGACGTTCCTCGTGATCGTTGCCATCGTCCTCTACGGACTGGCGACGAATGTCGCAGTCCCCCTCCAGCAGAAGTACGGCGCCCTCCCGGTGCTGTTCCGGGCACAACTCGCAGCTCTCGTGATCGTCGTCCCCTACGGCCTCCTCGAGGTCCGGGGTTCGACATGGTCATGGAGCGCGGCCCTCGCGATGATCCCCCTCGGGATGCTCGGCACGGCGCTCGCGTTCGTGTTCATGGCGACTCTCGTTGGTCGGGTCGGGGGTCCGCGCGGGGCGATCGCGATCTACTTCGTCCCTGTCGTCGCCATCGTGCTGGGTGTCGCGTTCAGGGATGAGACCATCGCGCCGCTTGCCGCCATGGGTGTGGTCCTCGTCCTCGCCGGCGCGTGGGTGGCCAGCAGGCGTGAGACCTGATCAGCCGTCGAGCGACGCGAGCATTGCCCCGAGCCACCGGACCGAGCCGGTCGTGATCGGATCCACGACGAGCTGCACCTCGTCGATACCGATCGCCGCGTACCGTCGCAGCGCCTCGGCGATGTCCCCTGGGGACCCTGACACTGCGGGAGGATCATCCCATCGCTTCGCCCGCTCCGTGTTCCCGACCGACCCCGGCGCCTCGACGAGCACCGTGACCGACCGTGACACGCTCACCGGGTCGCGACCGACGTCATGGCATGCATCATCCACGACCGCCAACAGCTCTCTCGCCCGCTCGACGTCGTTGCCGAACCACGCATACCAGCCGTTCCACGCTGCCGCGAACGGAAGACCCGCCCTCAGGACGCGCGGACCCCGGGAGCCGATCATGATCGGCGGACCCCCCGGCCTCGGCGGCGGGACGAGAAGGCACTCCTCGACGCGGTAGAAGGCCCCGTCGAA
>JAWOGV010000205.1:0-3898 GCA_046496605.1 Acidimicrobiia bacterium
GTGTCGTGATTCCGAGGTGGTGCAGGAGTGTGCTCGTGCGCCGGGTGTCCTCGGCGAGGATCACGTCGGCGTCCCTGAGCGCTGCCTCGAGACGCGTCGAGATGTCCGACAGATTCCCGATCGGCGTTGCGCACATGGTGAGACGGCCCGGCATCTCATGATCATGCCACGACCGTGATCAGACCGCCGACCGGCGGGGCGGGGACATCAACGCGGGTCTCGAGGACCCACGACGCCCCGCTCCACCGGTACATCCGACGCGGAGCGGCGATGACGGACCGCATCGCCAGGGAGCCGCCGGTGATCGGGGTGAGGCGGATGGGACCGTTGACACCGAATGTGTGGACGGCCCGCACGGGCAACAGCACGGCGGTCACATCGCCAGCCGTGATACCGCGCAACCGCTCGCGAAAGGTTCGGGCGACGAGGACACCGTCGAGCCGCCAACCACGCGAGAGGAGGGTGACCCGTCGGTACGAATCGCTCACTGGTACGCTCTCGGCACCATGGCAAAGGCAAAGAAGCGCAAACTGCGAGCTCGTCGCTCCAAGGCGAACCACGGCCGCAAGCCCAACGCGGGCCGCGGCTGAACCGTTCGACCTCTTTCCTTCGCCGCTCGCGTTCCGTTCACTCGTTCGTGGATATCACACGCGGGCGGTCGATACCACCCCGCCGTCCCCGGTTGTCACAACTAGATGCCGAGCTGTGATCGCGCGTCGGTGACGGCTGCGGAGTCCGTCGCGGCGATGAAGAAGATCCCATCGTCGATCCGGTCGATGAACACGAACGGTGACGCGCCTTCGAAGAGCAGCCCGCCTGCGGACTCGACGGCGCCGGTGGCCCCCATCGCATCACGGGCATGGGTGATGAGCGCATTCGTGAGATCCTCGGCATCCGCTACGGATTCCGCCACGTACGACCAGACGAACGCGGCGTCCCCGTCCCGTGTGAAGAACCGGTAGGTGTCGTTCCCCCACCCGGATGCCGCCTGTGCCAACTCACCGGGGCGCAGCGTGTCGGTGAGGAGGAGCCGCACACCCCACTCCCCCAGGCTCGCCTCCTCTACGAGGTCCCACCCTTCGAGTTGCACGGTCAGGGGATCGATCTCGGATGGTTGCTCGTTGCGGAGGTACTTGTTCGGATCGAGTATCTGCTCGGAGCTGATGGGTGGAGCCTGGTACGCCCGATCGATCGCCTCGAGACCGCCCTGCGAGATGAGATAGCCGGTGAACACGAGGCCGTGCTCGTACGGGAATGCGAGGTCCTTCTGGATCCAGGCCGGTGCCGCATCCAGCACCGAGGTGTCGATGCTGAAGGCCTCGAGGGCGGCACGAGCTGCCTTCGCGGGGTCGAACGACTCGAGGTACAGGAACTGCTGGTATGTCGCATCGCCCTCGACGAGGGCGAGGAGCCCTGAGGCGTCGTCGCCTGTCCCCTGCTCGATGCGCCTCTCGTATTCGCCGTTGAACTCGAAATGCTGGTCGGTGAGGGCATGCACGAGCTCGTGGGCGATGACGATCTCCTGGAGCGGTGTTATGCCGTCGACCGAGACGGGAACCACCATCTCCCTCGCTTCGGGGTCGTAGAACCCCGCGACCTGCTCGGTGTACAGGTCCACGAGCAGATCCCGCAGGTCCACGTCCTCGTCGAGCATGCCGAGCAGGGTGAGCATGGCGTCCTGCGCCGCGAGCTCCTCGTCATCGAGGTCCTCTTCGAGCTGGCTGTTCACCCTCGCGGTGAACTCTTCCTGGTCGAGGATCGTGACCGTGGGAACCTCGAGGAACGGCAGGGCCCTCGACTCCTCCACATCGAGGATGATGACACCGATCTGTGCCCTCATGGAAGCGGCAACCGCATCCGGGATCGATGCCGAGTTCTCACCCGGAATCGAATCCGCGGGAATGGATGTCACAGGAGCAGGCGTCGTGGTCGTCGCATCGGTTTCGGTCGTAGTCGACCCAGGGATGGTCGTCGCATCCGGTGCTTCACCGGAGGAGTCGCACGCCGATCCGACGAGGGCGACCAGGAGGACCACACAGGCGATCAACGATCTGCGGTGTTGCGGCATGGCGGGCAGGCTACCGGCGGACACGGGGAACCGGTGGTCAGGGGTTGCTTGACGCGATTCTCGCTGCGAGCCATGTGGTGAGCGGAACCGCAGCGACAAGGCCGATGCTTCCTACCAACGTCCGGACGATCTCCACAGCGACGACCTCGGAGTTGATCACGGACCCGAGGGACTGCTCGGCCAGGATCAACAGGATCGCCAGGGGAAGCGAGGCGCCGAGGTATGCGAGCAGGAGCGTGTTGACCGTCGATCCGATGTGGTGCTGGCCGATTCTCAGGCCTCCACGCCATAGCGGACGGAACCCGGCATCGGGTCTGGACGCCTTCAGCTGCCAGACGGCCGACGACTGGGTGACGGTGACGTCGTCGAGGGCACCGGCCGCGCCGAGCACCATGCCCGCCAGGACCAGACCGCGCACGTCGATGCCGTCGAAGAGGGTCAGCAGGGTCGATTCCTCTGTCGCGAAGCCCGTGAAGTTCGCGGCTGTGACCGTCACGGCCGACAGGACCGTGGTGAGGGCGAGGGCTCCGAGTGTTCCGAGGAGCGCGACGGTCGTCATCAGGTTGACACCGTGGGTCAGGTAGAGGGCGACATACGCCACGGCACTCGCACCGACCAGCGCGACGAGCGCCGGATTCCTCCCATCGAGGATCGCGGGGAGGATCCAGACCACGACGATGATCAGCGTCGCCCCCAGTCCGACGAGTGCCGCGACCCCGCGCCACCTCCCGAGTGCCACGACGGCAGCCGCGAAGACCAAGAAGGCGACCAGCAGGACCCTGGTGCGCTGGAAGTCCGCGAACTGGTACTGCGTCGTGATCTCCGCGGGGACGACGGCGATCGGCACACCACTCTCGTCGAAGGTCACCTCCACGTCGGCATCGACCACGAAAACGTCGAATCCCGGGATGGAGGACACGGCGAACATCCGACCGAGGAGGTCCCCGCGGGTGATGACCGCCTCGACGACGTCACACGTCTGACCGGGGTCGAAGTCGCACGGGCCCTCGCCGACCGTCACCACCCTTCCGTTCGGTGCCATGTATGACAGGACGGCACCCTGACCGACGGCGAAGTCCGGGGTCGTACCGCCGGTCGTGAACACCTGTACATAGGTCCGATCCTCGTCGGGACCCTCCAGGATGAGGAACGAGACCGTGGTGCACGACTGCTCGGGGAAGAACGTGCAGGGGCCGACGGTGACTGCGGAGACCTCCGCATCGAAGAAATCCGTCGGGAGGCCGAGGACCGTTCGTTGGGCTTCCGCCTGCGCCCTGGCAGCCCCCGTCGGGCGGAGGAGGATCAGCCCTGCGACGACGATGACCCCGACCACGATCGCGACGTAGACGGCAGGGTGCCTCCATGTGCGAGGTGCGCCATCGGCGCCGTGGTCGTGTTGGGCGAACGCAGCCCAATCGTCGAGTGACTGATCGTCGAGTTCTTCCGGCATCGACATGCAGTCTTGCACGGCGACGTCCAATCGCCAGTAGCGTGTTCGCCGATGCCCACGATGTCGCGCCGCCGGCACACCAGCTTCATCGGCCTGATCTTCGCGGCGATGGGTGCTTCGACGATCGCCGTCGCGGCGCTGGGGATCCTCGCGACCTTCATCATCGACGACCTCGCCATCTCCCGTGGGACCCTCGGCTGGATCGTTTCGACGAACGTGCTCATCGCTGCAGCGCTCTCCCCGATGGCCGGAGCCATCACGGACCGGATCGGAGGAAGGTACGCGCTGGTCATCGTCTTCGCTGCGTCGTTGGCCTCGTTCACGACATTCGGCCTCGCAGGAGGCATCCTCGCCATGGTGGCGGGTTCGGCACTCGCCGC
>JAWOGV010000365.1:0-18922 GCA_046496605.1 Acidimicrobiia bacterium
TGGGCCACGCTCCAGGACGCGCTCAACCAGGTGGAACGGGCGGGGACATGACCGCCTACTCAGCGCAGTTCTGCCTGATCGTCGTCGACTTCCAGAACGACTTCGCCGATTCCGCTGGGTCCCTGTTCGTCGAGTCCTCACCCCGCCTGCTCGACTTCATCAACCATGAGGCGGCTGACGCGGCGGCATCCGGCGCCCTCCTGGTCAGGAGCCAGGATTGGCATCCGGAGTCGACACCGCACTTCGCCAAGGACGGCGGCGTGTGGCCGGTTCACTGTGTGGCAGGTTCGTGGGGAGCGGAGTTCCATCCGGATCTCCGTGTCGAGGGACCCGTCGTCAGGAAGGGAGTCGGGGGCGAGGACGGGTACTCGGCGTTCACCGTGCGGGATCCCGAGACGGGTGAGGAGTCCCAGACCGGCCTCGAGGAGATCCTCACGGAGCGAGGCATCACCGACGTCATCGTCTGCGGATTGGCCACCGATTACTGCGTCAAGGAGACCGCACGGGATGCGGCGAGGCTCGGATTCGCCACGACCCTCCTCGCTGACGGGATCGGGCCCGTCAACGTCGAACCGGGTGACGGTGCTCGAGCGATCGCATCCATGATCGCCTCCGGTGTCGCCGTCGAGTGATCACTCCCTGCGCGCCTGCGCGACGAGCCTGTCCTGGAGGTCCTTGACCCTCGTGGTCACCGAGACGTGGTAGCGGTGGGGGTTCACGAGCCTGCGGACGCCGGGGTCGAGGCGTGCGAGGTCGTCCACCCTGCGCTGGCGCATGGCGTCGAGGTCCGGATTCCCGTCCAACCTTCGTCCCTGATCCCACGCGGGTTCGAGGATCTCCTCGACCTCGTGGACCTCGGACCGCGACAGGTGTCGTGCCACGTTCGCCCGATGCGGATGATGGATGGTGAGCTCGTCCCCCGGCGCCACGGTCTCGTCCGCCGCCGAGATCACATCCGCGGTTGCGAGTCCGCGCCCGTCGTAGATGCGCCACAGGTGCTTCCTGCCCGGGATGGGCACCTTCTCGGGGGTTTCGGAGACCTTGATCGCAGGTGTCGAGATTCCCCCCTCCTCGATCGCGACGAGCTTGTACACGCCGCCGAGCGCGGGATGCCCATGTGAGGACACGAGGCGCGTCCCCACCCCGTACATGAGCCGACGGAAGACGGAGTCGGCCGTCACCCCGTAGCTGGGTGCCTCCTCGGCGATCTGTTCACGTATCTGCCACATGGCGAGCTCATCGAGGTCCGACGACAGGACGATCGATGCGTGGGGGAAGCCGGCAGCATCGAGCATGGCGGCCGCCCGAACGGCGAGGTAGGCGAGGTCGCCGGAGTCCAGCCTGATACCGAGGGGGTCGTGGCCCTTCGCCCGAAGCTCCTCGAACACCGTGATGGCGTTCGGAATCCCGCTCTCCAGCGTGTCGATCGTGTCGACGAGCAGGATGCACTCGTCGGGATACAACTCCGCGAAGGCACGGAACGCCCCGATCTCACCCTCGCCGAGTGCCATGTACAGCTGCACCATCGAATGGCCGTGGGTCCCACGTGGATCGACTCCCAGCGAGTGCGACACTCCAACGTTCGAGCTTCCGTCGGCACCACCGATCAGGGAGGCCCTCGTGGCCGAGTTCGCGCCGGTCCCGGGCCCGCGACGCATTCCGAACTCGAGAACCCGCCCCCCACGTGCCTGTTCGACGACGCGCGACGCCTTGGTCGCGATCAGCGTCTGGTGGTTGAGATGGTTCAGGAGCGAGGTCTCGAGGATCTGGGCGACCGCGAGGGGACCCTCGACGACGGCGATCGGCTCGTTCGCATGCACGACCCTGCCCTCGGCCACTGCACGGATACGCACCGACGCGAAGCCGTCGTGGTCCGAGAGGAAGTCGAGGAACCCGACATCGAATCGCGGCCTCCCCATCGGGTTCGTCTGGGATGCCAGCACATCACGATCGCGGGGTCGGAACCACCCACGCTCGAGCCAGTCGAGCAGCCACCCGAGCCCCGCGGTGATCGCGTACCCCGCCTGATGCTCCCCGTAGTCAGGGTACGAACGGAAGAAGTAGTCGAACTGGCCGGGCCGGTCGGCCAGACCGTTCTTCCAGTAGAGCTGGGCCATCGTCAGCTGGTACTGGTCGATGAAGAGCAAGCCCTCCGTGAGGTCCCTCCGATCGCCCATCGTGCTCCTCTCGGTTTCGTAACCCGTGGCGGCTCGTGGGTACCCGCCATGGCGCACGGGTACGGTCAGCCTGCGACGCCACCCTCTGTCATGGGTCGGAGATCGAGCGCAGCGTTGAGCTCGTCCTCCGGGAGTACGCCGAGTTCGAGCGCGACCTCACGCACTCCCCTTCCCTCCGTGAAGGCCTTCTTCGCGACCTCCGCGGAACGGTCATAGCCGATGATCGGGACCAGGGCGGTGATGATGATCACGTTCTGCTCGAGGAGCCATCTGGCACGCTCGGGATCGGCCGTGATCCCATCGACCATCTTGTCGCGCATCACGACCGAACCGGATGCGAGCAGGTCGATCGACTCGAGGAGGTTGTGGGCGATGAGGGGCATCATGACGTTGAGTTCGAAGTTCCCGTTCGCCCCACCCCATGTGATCGCGGTGTCGTTCCCGATCACCTGTGATGCAACCTGCATCATCATCTCGGAGATGACGGGGTTCACCTTCCCCGGCATGATCGAGCTCCCCGGCTGGAGTGACGGGAGCGAGATCTCGGCGATACCGGTGCGGGGACCGCTCGAGAGCCATCGCAGGTCGTTGGCGATCTTGAACAGCGATACCGCCACCGTCTTGAGCGCACCCGAGGCGCTCACGGTCGCATCCTTCGCCGCCTGCGCCTCGAAGTGGTTCGGTGCCTCCACGAAGGCGAACCCCGATCGTTTCGCCATCTCGGCGATCGTGTCACGCGCGAAGCCATCCGGTGCGTTGATGCCCGTTCCCACCGCCGTTCCACCGAGCGCGAGCTCGAGGAGCTCGGGCAGCACCCTGCGGACCCGCTCTGCACCGTTGCGTACCTGCATCGCATAGCCGCCGAACTCCTGCCCGAGCCTGACGGGGGTCGCATCCATGAGGTGGGTTCGTCCCGACTTGAGGACGTCGTCGAACTCCGTCGCCTTCGCCTCGAGCGAGTCCGCGAGCGCATCGAGCGCAGGAAGCAGCTTCTGCTCGATGCCGGCGACGGCGGCGACGTGGATCGCCGTGGGAATGGCATCGTTCGAGGATTGCCCAGCGTTGACGTGGTCGTTCGGATGGACGAGCCTCGATCCGAGGTCGCCACCGAGGAGCTCGGTGGCACGGTTCGCGATGACCTCGTTCGCATTCATGTTCGTCGAGGTGCCGGAGCCCGTCTGGAAGACATCGAGCACGAAGTGTTCGTCGAGGTCGCCGACCATGACCTGTTCCGCAGCGGTGACGATCGCGCCAGCGATGGCAGGGTCGACGGAACCGTTCGCCTTGTTCGTCACCGCCGCCGATGCCTTGAGGAGGCCGAGCGCCCAAATGAAGGTCCTCCCGAACCGCAGGTTCGAGATGGGGAAGTTGTCGACGGCCCGTTGCGTCGATGCGCCGTAGTACGCGCCGTCAGGCACCGGCACCTCACCCATCGAGTCGCGCTCGATCCTCATGTGCGTCCTCCCGGTCGACTCGGAATCCGACCTTCACGTTAGCGGTGACCTGCATCCGTACATCGTGGAACGGGGGGCCGTCACCGCGAGAGTGCGTCGGCGACCGCCTCCGCGAAGACCTCCTCGACGTCGCCCTCGATCCGCAGCGTCACCGCGGGGAGATCGTCGTGATCCGTCCTGCCACGGTTGACGATCACGTACGGCACGCCCCTGTGCGCGGCATCGAGCGGGATCGCCGCCGCCGGATACACCGAGAGCGTGGAACCCAGTGCTACCACGAGATCGCAGCGATCTGCGGCCTGTGCCGCCCTGGCGAGGGTCATGGGTTCGAGCTGCTGTCCGAAACTGATCGTCGCAGGCTTCACCAGTCCACCGCACTGCGAGCACCGGGGGGCCCGGCGGGTGGATGCGAAGAGCTCGAGCATGGGCTCGATCGGTCCGCGGACACCGCATCCGAGGCAGGCGGCCTCGCGACCCGTCCCGTGGACCTCGATGACGACGCTCGACGAGGAACCTGCCTCGGTGTGGAGCCCATCGATGTTCTGGGTGACGATCGCGCCCAGGCGTCCTGCGCGTTCGAGATCGACGGACGCGCAGTGCACGCGACCGGGCTTCGCAGCCAGGATGAAAGGAGCCGCAGCGAGCTTCTGGTCCCAGTACTCGATGCGCTTGTCCTCGGACGCGAGGAAGTCGCCGTATTCGACCGGTCGCTGGGTCTGCCACACGCCATTCGGCCCCCGATAGTCCGGGATACCGGATCCTGTGGACACGCCGGCCCCGGTGATGAGGAGAATCCGATGCGAAGCGGAGATGAGGTTGGCGAGGCGGGCGGTTTCGGCGTTCACGGATGGCGCTCGCTATGTCGAGGCGACCATGTACTCCGTGTACCCCGACCCCTCGAGCTCTTCCGCGATCTCGGAACCACCGGTCTTCACGATCCTTCCCCTCACCATCACATGGACCCTGTCGACGTCCATGTACCGCAGGATGCGGCTGTAGTGGGTGATGAGCACGATACCGATGTCGGGACCCCGGAGATCCTCGACCATGGCGGCGACCTCGCGAACGGCGTCGATGTCGAGGCCTGAGTCGATCTCGTCGAGGATCGCGACCTTGGGACTCGCAACGCCGAGCAGGTACATCTCGGACCGCTTCTTCTCGCCGCCCGAGAGCCCCACGTTGACGGCACGGCTCCTGAATCGATCCATCGAGAGGCGCTCGGAGGCGGCAACGATCCTGGCGTCGAAGTCGGGATCCTCCGGATTGCTGCCTGCCATCTCGGCGGTCAGGTCGTCGAGCGTCACCCCTGGCACCTCGGTCGGATACTGGAACGCCTCGAACAGGCCTGCCCGCGCACGCTGGTCCGTCGTCATGCCCATGACCTCTGTCCCAGCGACCAGGGCAGAGCCGGATGCTCCATAGATCGCGCGCCCCATCAGGACATGGGCCAGGGTGGACTTCCCAGAGCCGTTCGGACCCATGATCGCGTGGACCTCACCGAAGGGAACGGTGAGGTCGACACCCCTGAGGATCTCGAGGTTCCCGATTCCGGCTCGCAGATCGGTGACTGTCAGAGCATCAGACATGGGACTCCTCCCCTACCGTCAAGAATGCCATGCCCTCGCGGATCTCGACGCGATGGGTCGGCACGGGTTTCGTCGCCGGAAGCGACAACGCGGCTCCGGTCGTGATGTCGAACAGTGCGCCGTGGCGCGGGCACTCAACCTCGTTCCCGACGACCTCACCTTCGGACAGCGATGCCTCGGCATGGCTGCATCGGTCGCCGATCGCATGGAGTTCGTCCCCCAAACGGAACACTGCGATCCGATCGTCACCGACGTCGATCCTCATGCCGACTCCCTCGGGCATTGCTGCGATCGGGCCGAGCTCGATGGTCGTCATACCCTGCCCTCTTCCTGTGCCGTGATGAACTTGTCGTTCATGCGGGTGCGAACCCATGCGGCGATCCCCGCGTCGGGAAGCTGGCTGATGACCTCCTCGAAGAAGCCGCGAACCTGGAGGCGATCCGCGCGTTGGGGCGTCAGGCCGCGACTCATCAGGTAGTACCGCTGCTCGGCGTCCAGCGGACCGACGCTCGATCCATGGCCGCACTTCACATCGTTTGCGAGGATCTCGAGGTTCGGCACCGACTGGGCGGACGCACCCGGAGAGAGGATGAGGTTCCGGTTCGTCTGGAACGATTCGGTCTTCTGACCGGTCTCCTCGATCCGAATGAGGCCTGTGAACACCGAAAGCGCCGAGTCCTCGACGGCACCCTTGAGGAACATGTCGCATCGGGTGTTGCGACCGATGTGGTTCATGAAGTACCGATAGTCGAGGGTCTGGTCCTCCTCGCCGAAGTACGCGCCGTAGACCTTGGCATGGGACCCGTCGCCGATGAAGTCGACGTCGAGGTGCAATCGTCCGAGACGTCCCCCGAGCCCGATCTCGGAGATCACGAGGCCGGCGTCCCGTCCGAGGCGGACGACGCCGCGTCCGAACGATCGGGTTCGGTAGTTCCAATCCTGGATGATGGTGAGCGAAAGGCGGGCATTTGCACCGACCTCGGCCGAAATGACCGGTACGACGGTGCTCTCGGCATCCGATGTCGAACGCAGTCGCACGATGACGGAGGCGTCGGCGCCGGGCGGGACCTCGACGTGGACACCGGGAAACGTCGGCGAGGAGGACGTCGATTGGACGTCCACCAGAACCGGGGAACCCAGGAGGTCGGATCCGATCAGGGCGCTTCCGGGGGACAGCGCTACATGGGCCGTCGAGAACAGATCGGTGCCCCGACCACCGTCGATCGGCTCGGGCATCGAGGACGTGAGCCGAACGCCCGGTGTCATCACAAACCCATCGACGATACGCACGACGCCTCCTGACCACCCTGCGACGATGGCGTCGTCAGGCGCCGGCGTTCCGGGGCCCGTCAATGCATCGCCCAGACCCGGATCGAAGTCGAGGTCGAGGTAGCGCCAGATCTCGTCACGGGTCGACGGCATCGGGAGCGCCGCCATCTCGGCGGAGGCGCGGAGTCGCTTCTCTGCCATCCAAGGGGCGTCGGAAGCGCCGATCGTTGAGGTTTCCACAGCGGTTCCTTCGGTCGTCGCGGTTGATGCACGAGAGGATACCGACGGCGCGGAATGACGACGCCGGTTTCCACCATCTCCATAGGAGAATCAGGGTGCGACTATCGGGGACGCCCTCCTACGGTTCACCCTTCTGATCACGATCGAGCCGCCCGGTCACCGACCCAGCGGCCGAGGAGGTCGATTCCCATGCAGGTCACACGCATCAACGCGATCGCGCTCATCGCGAGCCTCGTCATCGGCTTCACCGCCACAGAAGCGTGCGCTTTCGCCGGGTCCGCACGGGCCAGCTCCGCGACGGAGCAGCCTGAGTTCGTGCTGTCGTCGTTTCCCCACGACACCGCAGCGGTGAACTTCTGGGACTCGTGGGGTGCCAGGCGATCCGGGGGGAGGCGGCACACGGGCACGGACATCCTCAGCCCTCGCGGGACGAGGGTCGTCGCCGTCGCGGAAGGAACCGTCACTGCGTTCGGCACCGATCGCCTCTCTGGCGTGTACCTACGCCTCGACCACGGCGGCGGCTGGACCTCGACCTACATGCACCTCAACAACGACACGCTCGGAACCGACGACGGCAACGGTGGCGTCTGGACCGCATTGCACCCGCTCATCACCGTCGGTGCCGTTGTCCGCGCCGGACAGGTGATCGGGTATGTCGGGAACTCCGGCAACGCTGAGGGGAAACAACCCCACACCCACTTCGAGATCGCATTCGACGGGAACAAGATCAATCCGTATCCGCACCTGCGCGATGTGTGGAACCGCCAGATGCGCATCCCTGTCGCCGCATTCACTCCCCGGTGACGCGGCGATCACCTCCGTTCAGGTCGTCGCTGTCTTCACGAACGAGTTCGGTGGCGATGGCGAAGACGCCGTCGAGCATCTCCTCGGTGAGCCTGCCCGTGAAGGTGTTCTGCTGGGACACGTGGTAGCTCATCACCACGGACCGATCACCCGCATCGACGATACGGCCGTGGACGAACGCAGGCCGTGGTGTCGGTAGCGGAGCCCCCCTCCGGAGGAGGTGGCGCCACAACGACTCGTAGCCGAACCTCCCGAGCGTCACGAAGACACTCGCCTTCGTGAGCAGGGCGAGTTCGGCATCGAACCAGGGCGCGCACGTGTCGCGTTCGGTCGGCGTCGGTGCGTTCCCCGGTGGCGCACATCGCACGGGCGCCGTCACCCACGCGTCCGTCAGCGTGAGGCCGTCGTCGATCGCCACGGACTCCGGTTGCGATGCCAGCCCGGCACGGTGCATGGCCCTGTAGAGCCACTCCCCCGACCGGTCCCCGGTGAACATGCGTCCGGTCCTGTTGGCACCGTGTGCGGCAGGCGCCAGGCCGATGACGACGATCCGGGCATCGGGATCCCCGAAGCCGGGGACGGGGCGTCCCCAGTAGGTGTCCTCGGCGAATGCCGCTCGCTTGGTCCGAGCCGTCTCCTCGCGCCATGCCACCAACCGTGGGCAGGCGCGACACTCGATCAGGGCATCCGACAGCGCGCTCAGCGTGGAGGGAGGGCGTCCGCCGAATAACTCGCGTTGTTGCTCCACAGCATCCATCCATGTCCGGCAGCACTGACGACGGACTGTACGGCTCGCTGGTCGCCGGCGCTGATCGTCCACGTCTGGAGCCACGGGCGCAGGTACCCATGGCCGTCGAGCTTCGCGCGACCCCCTGCGAGCGCGGTGTCGACGATCTCCGCCGCGTGCTCATTCGGGTCGTCGAACCCTTTCCAGCCCTGCCCGTAATTCGTCGAATAGAGGGTTGGGGCAAGCACGTCCACGATCCGCGACATGGTCCCCGGCCGCTGTCCAACACCTTCATCCGTCCCCGACTCGAGGACGATGCCCAGGAGCGTCGACGACACGGCGCACCGCATGGGGTGCGGCACCGCATAGGCCCTCGACAGGAACGAGGCGATGGAAGCCACCCTCACCTCCTGGTTGTACTCCGCGTCGAACACCGCCGTCGAGACATCGCCCCCGAAGGGGAACGACACGTAGTCGAACTGGATCTCGTCGAACCCGAGACGGCAGGCCTCCTCGGCGAGTGCGATCGAGTATTCGTACGATGACGGATCCGAGGGATCGAGCCACGCGAACCCGTTCGCCGACCGCCACAGCGAACCGGCCTCTGTGGTCACGGCATGGTCGGGCTCGGCAGCGGCGAGGAAGTCGTCCTGGAAGACCCCGATCCGCCCGATGAGGTGGAGCGATCGCCTGTCGGCTGCCGCGACGACGTCGCGGGCGTCGAAGTACGGGCTCACGGCTCCGATCGCGTTCGCGCGCTCGACCTCGGTCGGATGGACCACCGTCCCGTTCTCGGTCTTCAGATCGACGACCAGCCCATTGATCCCCGTGACGTCCGTCAGCGAGAGGATCGTCTCCCACCGGCCGGCATCGAGAACGTCCTCCGGTGACGCGCGGATGGCATGGATGACACGCGGGTTCATCGACATGTCGTACTGGGCGATCCCGCCGTCCCACGCAAATGAGGCAGGTTCCCAGGCCGGCCGTTCCAGTTCGATCGTGCCAGCCACGGCCCGGTCGAGGGCGTACCGGCCCTCGTTGTCCGTCTGATCCTGGGCGTCTCCGAGCGCCACCGACACACCGGGGAGGGGCCGACCATCGTTCGTCGTGACGACCCCATTGAGCACGATCGGTTCGAGGCGGAACTCGACGATGCCGTTGTCGGGGTACTGCTCGACGAGGAACGTCCAGGGTTCGAACCCGGACGCCGACACATCGAGGTCGACCGGCGTGCCCTGCCAGCTGATGACGGGGGCACCGTCGACGAGCGTCGGCTCGGAGCCGTCCACGAGCACGGTTGCGTCGATCGCGACGAGGTCGTCGGCTGCGAGCACCACCACCGTGAACGCCGGTGCTCCCCGATCGGGTGAGACCACGGCATCCCCAGGGTGGACGCCGTGCGCGCCGGAGCACGAAGAGAGCGTCACGGCGCACAGCGCACCGCCGATGAGGAGCCGAAGTGGCATGTCATCCGATCGAGGGGTCGGCGTGAGGGTACAAGCCGCTTGCCGAAGTGGGCGGGTGGTGATACCTTCGAAGTGCTGGATCGACACGGGCGAGCGCAACGGGGGGTTGCATGGCTGACGCTGCACGGCAATCGGCGATTGCCGATGCCATCGGTCTGTACCTCGAGTCCGTCGCCTCCCACGATCTGCTCACCGCCGAGGACGAGGTCCGCCTCGCGCGCGCCATCGAACGGGGACACCGAGCCGAGGAGGCGCTCGCCACCGAGGGGGAGATCGACGCAGAGCGAAGGGTCGAGCTCGTCCGTTGGGTACGCCAGGCCGACCATGCCAAGCAGCAGTTCATCCGCTCGAACCTCCGCCTCGTGATCTCGATTGCGAAGCGGTACACGGGAAGGGGCCTCGATCTCCTCGACCTCATCCAGGAAGGGAACCTGGGGCTCATCCGCGCGGTCGAGAAGTTCGACTGGCGCAAGGGCTTCAAGTTCTCGACTTACGCCACATGGTGGATTCGCCAGGCCATCACCCGCGGCCTCGGGAACCAGGGACGGACCATTCGGCTTCCCGTCCACATGGTGGATGTGGTCCGCACCGTGCAGGAGGCGGAGCTGTCGCTGCACGAGCAGCTCAGGCGCCTGCCAACGATCGCCGAGATCGCCCAGGTGAGCGGTCTCGATGAGGACAAGATCCTGATCGCGCTCAACGCACCGGGCGACACGATCTCGCTCGATCGGCCCGTGGGCGATGACGGTGACGCCGAGCTGGGGGACTTCATTCCGGACGACGGTTCCGATGATCCGTTCGCGGCCATCGCTGAGCGGTCACGCCGGGATGAGCTCGTTCGGGCGCTCGGGACGCTCGAGGAGCGCGAGCAGACGGTCCTCGTCCTGCGATACGGTCTCGATGCCGAACCACCGAGGACGCTGTCGGACGTCGGATCCGCTCTGGGGATCACCCGCGAGCGGGTGCGTCAGATCGAGACGCGGGCCCTCGGCAAGCTTCGCCACCCCTCGAGCGCCTACGATCTCCAGGGCCTGTTGTAGCGATCCGCTCCGCGAACGGGATGACCGTCGCTCAGAAAAGCCGCATGACGTCCGAGTCGGCGCCGCGCAGGTCGTCGTAGTCGACCTCGACGCAGATGATCCCCCTGTCCCCAGCGAGGACGCGCGCCTGGGGTTTCACGATCTGGGCCGCGAAAATGCCCCTCACCGGAGCAAGGCGCGTGTCGCGGTTGAGGAACTCCAGGTATCTCGTGAGCTGCTCGACGCCGTCGATCTCGCCGCGTCGCTTCACCTCGATGGCGACGGTGACTCCCTCGGCATCGCGACAGAGCAGGTCGACGGGGCCTATGGGTGTCGGGTACTCACGCCTGATGAGCGACATTCCTGCGCCGAAGGTCTCCGGCCGTTCACCGAGCAGCCTCTGGAGTTCGAGTTCGACGCCGTCCTTGACGAGACCGGGATCCTCGCCCATCTCCAGCTCCGTCTCGAAGTGGACCTCCCCGAACTCGATGATGAGCCTCTCCCCTTTTGGGTTCGCGACGATCCACAGGTCACCCTCAATGGTGATCGTGTTCGGGGCATTCATCCAATTGAGGGGTTTGTACGCGCCACCGTCGGCGTGGACCGCGACGCATCCGTCCGCCTTGACCATGATGAGCCGGGTGGCAGGGGGAAGGAACGCCTGGAGACGCCCGTCGTATCGAACGGTGCATTCTGCGATCCGGATCCTCACGTCGGGTGAGCCTAGGCCACGACCCGCAGCGATCCCCCGTTGGTTCGTGGGTAGCCGCTACCCGATCGAGCCCTCCATCTGGAGCTCGATGAGACGATTGAGCTCGACGGCGTACTCCATGGGGAGCTCCCTGACGATCGGTTCGATGAATCCTGCAACGACCATGGCTGTGGCCTGTGCCTCGGTGAGCCCGCGGCTCATCAGGTAGAAGAGCTGGTCCTCTCCCACCTTCGACACCGTCGCCTCGTGTCCGATGTCGACGTTGGACTCCTCGATCTCCATGTACGGGTAGGTGTCGGACCGGGAGTCCTCGTCGAGGAGAAGGGCATCGCACATCACGAAGGACTTCGAGTTCTCTGCACCCTCCTCGACCCTGACGAGTCCTCGGTATGCAGCACGCCCGCCGCCCTTGCTGATCGACTTCGACGTGATGAGAGACGTCGTGTTCGGCGCGACGTGCACCATCTTCGCCCCGGCATCGAGCACCTGGCCGGTGTTCGCAAAGGCGATGGACAGGACCTCCCCGTGGGCGCCGTCCTCCATCAACCACACAGCGGGGTACTTCATGGTGAGACCTGAGCCGAGGTTGCCGTCGATCCACTCCATCGTGGCATTCCGGTATGCCGCGGCACGCTTCGTGACGAGGTTCAGGACGTTGTTCGACCAGTTCTGGATGGTCGTGTACCGGCACCGACCGCCCTCCTTGACGATGACCTCGACCACTGCGGCGTGGAGCGAATCGTTGGTGTACACGGGAGCCGAGCACCCCTCGACATAGTGGCAGAAGGCACCTTCGTCGACGATGATCAATGTCCTCTCGAACTGACCCATGCTCTCGGCGTTGATACGGAAATAGGCCTGGAGCGGCTCGTCGACATGGACTCCGGGGGGTACGTAGATGAACGACCCACCCGACCACACCGCCGAGTTGAGCGCAGCGAACTTGTTGTCGTTCGGGGGGATGATCGTGCCGAAGTACTCCTGAACGAGCTCCGGGTACTCCCGCACGGCCGTGTCCATGTCGCAGAACAGGACACCGAGGCCCTCGAGGTCCTCCCGGTTCCGGTGGTACACGACCTCGGACTCGTACTGCGCGGTCACACCTGCGAGGTACTTGCGCTCGGCTTCGGGAATGCCGAGCTTCTCGTAGGTGTCCTTGATGGACTCGGGAACCATGTCCCAGTCCTTCGCCTGACCCTCCATCGGCTTGATGTAGTAGTAGATGTTCTCGTAGTCGATGTCGTTGAGGATGCCTGCGCCGCCCCACTGCGGTGTCGGCTTTGCGAGGAACCGCTTGTAGGACTTGAGTCTGAAGTCGAGCATCCACTCCGGTTCACCCTTCATGGCCGACATGTCGCGGATCAGCTGCTCCGACAGACCCTTCTCGGGCTTGTAGATGTACCCGTCCTGGGAGTCCGACCAACCGAGTTGGTAGCTACCGAGATCGATTTCGACAGTTGTCACGACGACTCCTGATGCTGGGGATGGATCGCATTTGCACTATGCGCCTAGTGGAATCATACCGGATCCGTCCGCCCGGGTTGACGGTTGTTCGCGATACCGGGAACTTACGGTACGACTCGCCCGGGCGGCTGCGAGTGGGAGTGGGGGAAGACCGGGCCGCCCGGGCGAGTCGTAACTCGTACCACTACAACGTCGCGAACGGATCCATTGTTCCGAAGCGCATGCGAAAACCGTCAGGTCAAGATGTCCGGGAGCGATACCTCGATGCGAACCGGTGATCCCCCATCATCGCTCGCCTCCGGGAACGCAGGTGGCTCTGGGCGCAGGATCCAGAACCTTCCGACGTGCTCATCCCACCGTGCGAGGAGTGACAGGGCCCTCGGCGAGGACGTCCTCGCCGCGTGCTCCCTGAGCAGCTTCTCGAGCGCTGCAGCGTCTGGGGCCGCAAGACGCCGCGGCCGTGGGGCGTCCCCTGACAGATGGCCCTTGATCCTCGTGTCGGGGTCGTACAGGTACAAGGTCCCTCCGGTCATGCCTGCGGCGATGTTTCGGCCCGCTCCTCCGAGGATGACGACGACACCACCGGTCATGTACTCGCACGCGTGGTCGGAGGTGCCCTCGACGACGGCGACGGCGCCCGAGTTGCGGACAGCGAACCTCTGGCCGACCGATCCCGCAACGAACAATCGGCCCCCGGTCGCCCCATACAGGCATGCATTCCCCGCGCCGTGGGGAACGCTCGAGGACGCGGTGAAGGGCCGGATGGCGATCGAACCTCCACCCATGCCCTTGCCGACGTAGTCGTTTCCGACGCCATCGAGATCGATGTCGACGCCGCGGCCCAAGAACGCGCCGAACGACTGGCCTGCCGTACCGGACAGGCGAATGGACACCGTCCCGTCCTCGAGGCCGGCGTCACCGCGGATCTCGGCGATCTCACCCGAAAGGCGAGTACCCACCGAGCGGTCGGTGTTGCGGATCGGGAAGGCGACGCTCTGCGCTCCCTCGCCGCGAAGCGCTCGACGACCGACCTCTGCGAGCTGTTCGCCGAGCGGGGAGCGTGTGACCCGCCTGAAGGCCCTGTCATCCCCGACATCCGCGCGCACGAGCAGTGTTGCGAGGTCCGCTGCCATGCCTCCACCGCGGGCAGCCAGCAGGTCGCCCCTTCCGATGATCTCCTCGATCGATCGGGCACCCATCGCGGCGAGCGTGCGCCTGACGTCGTTCGCGATCATCGTGAACAGGGAGACCACCTGGTCGACCGTTCCCGTGTACTTCGCACGCAGGTCCTCTCGCTGGGTCGCGATCCCGACGGGACAGGTGTTCTCATGGCACTGGCGCACCATCTTGCATCCGAGCGCGATGAGGGGGAGGGTCCCGAAGCCGTAGCGGTCGGCACCGAGAAGGGCAGCGACGACCACGTCCCTCCCTGTCCGGATGCCGCCGTCGGTCTCGAGCGTGATCGAAGCGCGGAGCCCGTTCGCGACAAGCGACTGGTGGGCCTCGGCGAGGCCGATCTCCCAGGGGGAGCCCGCATGCTTGATCGACACGAGCGGCGATGCCCCCGTCCCCCCTGCATTCCCCGAGACGGTCACCCCGTCGGCGGACGCCTTGGCGACGCCCACAGCGATGGTCCCGACGCCGGGACCCGAAACGAGCTTGACGCTCACACGGGCGAGGGGCTTGAAGGTCTTCAGATCGTAGATGAGTTGGGCGAGGTCCTCGATCGAGTAGATGTCGTGATGCGGCGGTGGGGAGATCAGGGTCACCCCGGGTTCGGTGTGGCGAAGCCTGGCGATCTCAGCGCTGACCTTGTGCCCTGGGAGCTGCCCGCCCTCACCGGGTTTGGAGCCCTGCGCCATCTTGATCTGGAACTCCTCCGCGGACGCGAGATAGCCCGGCGTGACACCGAAGCGACCGCTGGCAACCTGCTTGATCGCGGAGTTCTTCGGCGTCCCGAAGCGCAGGGGATCCTCACCACCCTCGCCCGAATTCGACAGGGCACCGATCAGGTTCATCGCCTCTGCGAGATGCTCGTGCGTCTCCTTCGACAGGGCCCCGAGCGACATGGCGGCCGTGACGAACCTGCGCATGATCCTCGCCGCAGGTTCCACGTCCTCGACGGGCACCGGAGGCCCGAGGGGCTCGATCTCGAGGAGGTCACGGAGCTCCATCACGGCCCGTTCGTCCTGGACGACCGAGAGGTACGCGTCGTAGTCATCGGACGCACCGGAACGAACGGCCTTCTGGAGCGCCAGCACCGTTCGAGGGGCAGCGACGTGCGGATAGCCGCCCCGGCGGTGCTTGTAGAAACCCTCGATCTCCTCGGCATCGTTGGAGTAGCGGGCGTGGCGTTCGATCACGTCGGAGGCGAGTCCATCGAACCCGATGCCGCCGATGCGCCGTTGAACGAACCGGAACGCGAGATTGCACACGTCCTCGTCGAGCCCGATCGCTTCGAAGAGCTCAGACGACCGGTACGACTTGACCGTGCAGATCCCCATCTTCGACATGATCTTCAGCAGGCCCTTCTCGAGGCTGGAGCGGTAGTTCTCCTGGGCCTCGACAACGCCCTCGGGGATGTCACCTGCGGCCGCCATCGCCCTGACCTGCTCGATGGCGAGGTAGGGATTCACGGCGGCCGCACCGAACCCGATGAGGCACGCGACGTCGTGGGCGTCGCGTGGCTCACCGGACACGGCAATGATCGATGCCTTGAGCCGGAGGCCGGCGTCGATCAGGTGATGGTGCACGGCCCCTACGGCGAGGGCGATGGGAATCGGGGCGTGCCCGGCGTCCGTCGCGCGGTCCGAGAGCATGACGATCGTCGCTCCGTCCGCCACGGCGGCCTCGACCTCGGCGCACACCTCTGCGATTGCCTCGACCATGCCGGCTGTGCCACCCGCAGGGTCGAAGAGGATGTCGACCCACACCGATTCGAATGCTGCGTCACCGGCTTCGAGCATCGCCGTGACGTCCGAATCCGAGAGCACGGGGGATGCGAGCTCGATCATGTGGGCCTGCTGAGGTGTCTCCTCGAGCAATGACCCGTGCCTTCCCACGTATGTGCGCAGAGACATGACCAGCTTCTCGCGGATCGGGTCCATGGGTGGATTCGTGACCTGGGCGAACGCCTGTTGGAAGTAGCGGGTGATCCTCTGGGGGAACTCCGACAGTGCGGACAGCCCGGTGTCGTGGCCCATCGAGAGGATCGGCTCGGTTCCCTCCGCCATCGGGCGGAGGATCAGCCGACGTTCCTCGTGGGTGTACCCGAACACCCTGCTCAATGCGTCGGCGTCGAAACGATCGTCCTGGATGTCGTCGAACGGATCACTGACATAGTGGGTCTCGGTCGAAATCCATTGTGCATAGGGCGCCTTGCCGGCGAGTCGTGCCTTGACGTCCCCCGAGAGGCGATACGAACCATCCCGCAGGTCCACCTCGAAGACCTCGCCGGGTCCGAGCTGCCCCGTCTCGATCGCGAGCACCTCGACGCCTGGCGCGATCCCCGCCTCGGAGGCGATGAGCACGGTGTCGTCGGTGACCGTCCACCGCGCTGGGCGCAGCCCGTTCCTGTCGAGTCCTGCGATCACCGTGCGCCCGTCCGAGGCCGCGATCGCCGCGGGACCGTCCCAGGGCTCGACGAGGAAGGCGTGGTACTCGTAGAAGGCCCGCAGTGCAGGATCGAGGTCCTCGACGTTCTCCCATGCCTGGGGAATGAGCATCTCCTTGACGTGGGCGAGGCCACGGCCCGAACGCACGAGCACCTCGGTTGCCTCGTCGAGGCTCGCCGAGTCACTCCCGACTCCCGGACGCACGAGGGGAGCGAGTTCCTCGACGGCGTCACCCCACACGCTCGATCCGAGGTCGTTCGAGCGGGCGATCATCCACGCGCGGTTCCCCTGCACGGTGTTGATCTCGCCGTTGTGGGCAAGCATCCGGAAGGGTTGGGCGAGTTCCCACGCTGGTCTCGTGTTGGTCGAGTAGCGCTGGTGGAAGATCGCGAAATCCGATTCGTACACGGGGTCGCGGAGGTCCCAGTAGAACCCCTCGATGGTGTCAGCCGTGAACAAGCCCTTGTAGACCACGGTCCGGCATGATGCCGAGACGATGTGGAGGCCCGGCATGTCGGCCCGCTCGATCAGCTTGCGTGCGAGGAAGAGCGCGTTCTCGAACTCATCCATGTGATCGGCGGTCGCCGGTGAACCGACGATCGCCTGTTCGATGATCGGCAGCGAGGCCTTCGCCGTCGGCGAGAGGACGTTGGCGCCGATGGGAACGGTCCTCCACGAAAGGACGGTGATCCCCTTCGCGGTGAGAGCGCCCTCGATGAGCGTCCTTGCGTTCGTGACGTCGTCGGCAGGCAGGAAGGCCATCACGATTCCGATCCGGTCCCGTGGGGGGATATCGACACCGATCGCGCGCAGCTCACGTTCGATCAACCGATGGGGTATGCGCGTCATCATGCCTGCACCGTCGCCGGTTCCGTCTGCCGACCGGGCACCACGATGGTCGAGGTTGTGGAGGCATTCGACGCCGAGGCGGACGATGCGGTGGGACACGGACGTCGTGCGGTCCGCTACGAATCCGACCCCACACGCATCGTGGTGCTGTGACGGGTCGTAGAGCGGGTAGCGGGACATCATGGGCTCCTCGGATCGTCCGCCCCGGGGTGGTGACGTGCACGCATGCGCCCCTCGGGACCGTTGCGCCCGGGAAGGAGCAGGGAAGATATCACTCCGCACGGAGTTCGCTAAATCGTCATGGCTTCAGAAGACCTGGTTGCACCAGGGCTGACGCACCGTGCGCATCAGCCTGTGGAGCCGCACCACGTCATGATCGTCTCCACGGAGTCGGCCGGCGGCGGCATGGGCCATCGCATCACCCCCACCGAGATACAGGGCGCCGAGGACGTCGACATCCACGGACAGGTCGGGTGAAGCCCCGGCGCGCTCGACCCTGCCGGACCCGCCCTCGACGACCAGGGAGTAGGCACCCGACGTCGAGGGTCTGAAGGCGTCGACGACTTCGAAGGTCACCTCGCCATCCTCCTCGTACGTTCGGGCCTCGAGCGCAGCTGCGACATCGAGGATCCGTATCCACAGTGCATCAGAAACGCGCGACGTGCGGACCCGCCGCGGCTCTGTGACCATCGCAGGGAGGGGGTCGTCGATCGGCGTGTTCCACGCCTCGACGTTCGGGTTCAGGTCGATCCTGGTGAGATACCCCCACAGCGATGCGAGGGCCTCGGGAGTCTCCGCGATGATCTCCCCGACGTCGACCTTGCCGTTCGCGTGGCCGTCGTCGGACTCCCCGCTCTTCTGGCGGTACATGGCATAGCCATCGACGCCGCCTGGTCCGTCGTGGACGACGTAGCGGCGCTTGGTTCGTCCTTGCAGCATCCACTCCTCGTCGGGCAGCACCTCGTTCCTCCACCATGCATCGGACCGTGCGTACATCCCCGGCCTCGTGGGAAGCACCCGATCGAAGACCGGGGGGAAGGCCTCGAGGGCGACCTCGGGCGCGATGCGCCGCACACGGTGGACGAGGACACCGGGTCGCATCGTGACCGACGGTCCGTACAGCGTGTACGAACGGTGCTGGGTCGCGATTCCATACCCGAACCGTCCGTAGATACCGGACTCGGAGGCCCAGAGCCCTGCAATGGCATATCCGGCCTCGACGGCGTTGTCGAGATGGGCGGCCATCATGTCCCTCAGCATCCCCATGCGTCGGTGTGTCGGGAGGACGGTGACCACCGTCGTCCCTTCCATCGCAAGGCGGTCACCGCCCGGAACCGTCACATCGAGCGCATAGCCGCCGAAGGTCGCGACGATCTGGGAACCGTCGAACACGGCGAGCGTTCGCTCCGGCGGAAGGTTCGAGCGAACCAGGTCAGGGAACCCCTCTGACGGAAGGTCGTCCCCGAACCCGTCGATGAACGCCTCGACGAACGCCGGGTACTCCTCGGACGTCACGGGGCGGATGATGAAGTCGGTCATTG
>JAWOGV010000395.1:0-16079 GCA_046496605.1 Acidimicrobiia bacterium
GCCGACTGGGCCGCACCGGGGGGAGTCGCGATGATCCCGATGTCGACCCCCTCCGACGTCACGATGTGCTCGAGCCTGTGGATCGACTCGACGATGAGGCCGTTGAGCTCTGTGCCGATCTTCGATTCGTCGACATCGAGGATTCCGATGATCGTGAAACCCCAGTTGGCGAAGCCCTTGTAGTTGCTGAGGGCCGAGCCGAGGTTTCCCGCCCCGATGATGACGACAGGGTGGCTGCGCGTCATCCCGAGGACCACCCGGATCTGGGCCATGAGCTGGTCGATCTCGTAACCGACACCCCGGGTTCCGTGGCTCCCGAGGTAGGAGAGATCCTTGCGAACCTGCGCTGCCGTGCACCCCGAGACAGAGGCCAACTGCTCTGATGAGCATTGGTGCGCCGTCGACGCCATGTCCGAGAGGCACCGCAGGTACCGGGGCAACCTCGCAACCGTTGCGGACGGGATCGTCGACTTCATGTCGGGAACAATAGGTTGGCCTGCGAGCAGCCATGCATCGGGTCATGGTTCCCGGATGGCCCGAACGCGGGGGTATCCTCCCGACCAATGGAGCTCGTCGACTACCTCCCCATCGCCCTCATGACGCTGCTCGGCATCGGGTTCGCGGCTGGTTCGCTCTACGTCTCGAGGCTCCTCGCGCCGAACAACCCCACCCCGGAGAAGCTCGCCCCGTACGAATGCGGCATCGTGCCGCTCCAGGAGCCCGTCCAGCGGTTCCCCGTGAAGTTCTACCTCGTCGCAATGCTGTTCGTGATCTTCGACGTCGAGATCATCTTCCTGTTCCTGTGGGCCGTCCGATACGAGCAGTTCGGCTGGGCAGGCGTGGGGGCTGTTGTCCTGTTCATGCTGATGCTCATCGAGACGCTCGCCTACGTGTGGAAGCGGGGAGCGCTCGATTGGAACGTCGCACGTCGGGCACGGTACCGGCGCATCGTCGCTCCCGACGCCTCCCTCGAAGAGGCCGCCTGATGGCAGGCGTCTCGAAGGAACCGGGCGTCCTCGTCACGACCCTCGAGAAGGGCGTGAACTGGGCACGCACGAATTCGATGTGGCCTGCCTCCTTCGGGCTCGCCTGTTGTGCCATCGAGATGATGGGAACGGGCGCAGCCCACAACGACCTCGCTCGATTCGGCATGGAGGTCTTCCGCGCGTCTCCGCGCCAGGCCGACCTCATGATCGTCGCCGGGCGCGTATCCCAGAAGATGGCTCCCGTGCTCCGCCAGGTGTACGACCAGATGGCCGAACCGAAGTGGGTCATCTCGATGGGTGCATGCGCCTCATCGGGTGGCATGTTCAACAACTATGCCCTCGTCCAGGGCGTCGATCAGGTCGTACCCGTCGACATGTACGTTCCCGGTTGCCCTCCCGGTCCCCAGTCACTCATTCACGGGATCCTGAGCCTCCAGGAGAAGATCATGTCAGGCGAGATCCGCCGATCGACAGGAGTGCTGTGATGGACGTCGAAGGCATCGATCCCTCGACCGGTACCGACACGGCCATGCCGCTTCCCGGGTCCCCCGTCGTGGCTTCGGTTCTCGAGCGGTTCCCCGACGCGACGTATGAGCTTCGCGCGTACGCGTCGAGCTCGGTCACCTACCACGCGATCACCGTTCCGGTCGGGGACTGGGTCGCCTTCGCGGAGGCAGCGAGAGACGCCGGCTTCGACACCTTCATCGACATCGCGGCGGTCGATCACTACACCGATGCTCCCCGGTTCGAGGTTGCACTCAACCTGCTGAACATGGAAGCGGTGGAACGAATCGTCGTATCGACGAGGGTGCCGTACGACCAACCGTCGGTCCCGACCCTCACCGATGTGTTCCCCGGCGCGAACTTCTACGAGCGCGAGGCGTTCGACCTCATCGGTATCGAGTTCCCCGGCCATCCCGACCTCACCCGCATCCTCCTTCCCGACGATTGGGAAGGCCATCCCCTCCGCAAGGACTACGCCGTCGGCTCAGTCCCCGTGGAGTTCAAGGCGGGGAGCGCGAACCTGTGACCGATACGACGAACGCGACGAGCGGCGACGAAGCCGTACCGGATGAAGGTCCCGAGACCACGGGATCCGAGCCCGGCAGCGCCGAGGAGCGGCGCAGGCTCCACGACGTCTGGGTGTCGGGAACCGAGGAGCGGTTCCCGTTCTCCGGCGCAACGAACGAGGGGGCACAGGAGCTCCTCTCGCGAGCCGACGAACCGGCCCTCGCCGTCCAGGAGGGTGTCCTCGTCGTCGACGACTACGTCACCGATCCCGAGGTGATCGACGAGGAACGCCAGATCATCAACATGGGACCCCAACACCCGTCGACGCACGGGGTGCTCAGGCTCCAGCTCGAGCTCGAGGGCGAAACCGTCAGGCGTGTCAAACCCATCGTCGGTTACCTCCACACCGGCATGGAGAAGACGGCCGAGACGCTGAGCTACTCGCAGGGTTCCACGAACGTCACACGGATGGACTACCTCTCACCGTTCCACAACGAACTCGTCTTCTCGCTGGCCACCGAGCAGCTCCTCGGCATCGACGTCCCCCCGCGCGCGGATGCGATCCGTGTGCTCATGACGGAACTGAACCGCGTCGCCAGCCACCTGCTGTGGGCGGCGACCATGGGCATGGACATCGGGGCACTCTCGATGATGATCTACGGCTGGCGCGAACGCGAGGTGTGCCTCGACTTCTTCGAGAAGACGACCGGTCTGCGGATGAACCACAACTACATCCGGCCCGGCGGGGTCGCGGCCGACCTTCCCGACGGGTGGGAGGAGGACGTCGAGGACCTCATCCGTCTCGTGAACATCGGGATCGCGGAGTACGAGGAGCTCCTCAACGAGAACCCGATCTTCCTCGACCGTACGCTCGGTGTCGGCGTCATCACCCCCGACGAGTGCAAGGCGTATGGGATCACGGGACCGATCGCCAGGGCATCTGGCATCACGTGGGATCTGCGCAAGGCAATGCCGTACTGCGGTATCGAGCAGTACGAGTTCGACGTGCCGACCGGTCTCCACGGCGACGTCTTCGACCGATACATCGTCCGCATGGAGGAGATCCGCCAGTCGCTGCGGATCGTCGCGCAGGTCGTCGAGGCGATGCCCAGAGGCGATTACCGCAACCCCGACCCCAAGGTCACGCCACCTCCCCGCAAGCGCCTCGACGAGTCGATGGAGGCACTGATCCACCACTTCAAACTCTTCACGGAGGGCATCGTCGTGCCTCCCGGCACTGCATACCAGTCCGTGGAGGGCCCACGCGGCGAGCTGGGGTGCTATCTCGTCTCGAAGGGTGGTGCACGGCCATGGCGTATGCACTGGCGTGCCCCGTCGTTCGCGGCCGTCCAGGCCCTCCCCATGATGATGACGGATGCCCTGGTCGCCGATGTCGTCGCCGCGCTCGCGTCGGTGGATCCCGTTCTCGGGGATGTCGACCGATGAGCGGCGCCATTGCACACTGGAGTCCCGCGAACCAGGAGCGGGCACGGGTGCTCATCGCGTCGTATCCCGAACGGCGATCAGCGCTCATGCCGCTCATGTACCTCGCGAGCCTCGAGCATCGGTACGCCTCGGACGCTGCAATGCGGGACGTGGCGGAGCTGATCGGCATCACCCCTGCGCAGGTCAAGTCGGTCGTGTCGTTCTACACGATGTTCAAGCAGGAGGAGCCAGGAGCGTACCTCGTGTCGGTGTGCACCTCGATCTCGTGCCATCTCCTGGGAGCCGACGGCGTGCTTGCAGCTGTCGAGGAGGAGTCAGGGGTGCCTGCGGGTGCGACGGGCGGGGACGGTGCCTTCACCGTCGAGCACGTCGAGTGCATCGGCGCGTGCGGTGGAGCGCCCGCTGTCCAGGTGAACTACGAGACCGTCGAGGGCCTCACCCCCGACAAGGCGAAGGCGCTCATCGCATGGCTTCGCGACTCGACTCCATCCGTGGTCCTCGCCGACGAGATGCAGCAGCTGTTCGGCGGCCGTCGTTCGTTCGATTGGGGTCCCACCGAGACCGAAGGCGCTGTCGGTCCGATTCCGGCGTTCGGTCCGTACGGTTCAGCGAAGGCCGGGCGATGACCGACCCCATCCTCACCAGGCGCATGGAGGAGCATCCCTCCGACAGCCACACCCTTGCCCGGTATGAGGCGACCGGCGGTTACGACGCTCTGCGCAAGGCGCTCCGCGAGATGACCCCCGAGCAGCTGGTCGACGAGGTGAAGGCATCGAACATGAGGGGCAGGGGAGGCGCAGGGTTCCCCACGGGAATCAAGTGGGGCTTCCTGGCACCGAGCGAACCGCGCTACCTCGTCATCAACGCCGACGAGTCCGAGCCCGGAACGTTCAAGGATCGACAGCTCCTCGAGCGGGACCCGCACCAGCTGATCGAGGGCATCGTCATCTCCGCATTCGCCCTCGGTGTGCACACGGCGTTCATCTACATCCGGGGCGAGTACCCGAAGCCAGCGCGTCGCGTCCAGCGGGCGCTCGCCGAGGCATACGAGGCCGGCTACCTCGGTTCGGACATCCTCGGAAGCGGCTTCGACCTCGATGTGGTCGTCCACCTCGGCGGCGGCGCCTACATCTGCGGCGAGGAGACCGCCCTGTTGAACTCGCTCGAGGGGAGGAGGGGCGAACCCCGACTCAAACCGCCATTCCCCGCCGTTGCAGGGCTCTACGCGAAGCCGACGATCGTGAACAACGTGGAGTCGATCTCCAACGTCCCGTGGATCACCCTGAACGGGGGGGACGCATACGCCGCGATCGGGCCGGAGCGCTCGGCAGGAACCCGCCTGTTCTCGTTGTCGGGGCATGTGAGGAAGCCCGGCAACCATGAGATCGTCATGGGCATCACATGGGCGGAGCTGATCTACGAGCTCGGAGGAGGCATCAGGGACGGCAACGCCCTCAAGACCTGGATCCCCGGCGGCGCGTCCGCACCGTGGCTCGTCCCGTCGGAGCACCTCGAGACCCTCGTGACGATCGACGACGTCGCCCACCATGGGTCGATGCTCGGGTCGGGGGCGATCGTCGTCATGGATGAGACGACCAACGTCGTGGCTGCCGCACACAGCATCGTCAGGTTCTTCGCCCACGAGTCATGCGGCCAATGCACACCATGCAGGGAAGGGACCTCCTGGCTCGAGGACGTCCTCCAGCGCATCCTCGAAGGGACCGGGCTGCCGAGCGACATCCATCTTCTCCTCGACGTGTCGGACAACATCTCCCCGGGGCTCACGTGGCCCCCCGCGATGACGACGATCTGTCCGCTCGGTCCGTCGGCAACGGCGCCGATCGTCTCGATCATGAGGTGGTTCAGGCCCGAGGTCGAAGCGATGATCGGGGAGGCCGTGATCGGGGAGACGAAGATCGGGGAGGTCGCCCGTGTCTGAGGCACCGACGACGGTCTCCATCACGATCAACGGCGTCGTGCATGAGGTCGAGGCCGGCCAGCGCCTCATCACCGCGGCGGAGAAGGTCGGCGAGATCATCCCCCGCTTCTGCCATCACGACAAGCTCGAGCCTGTCGGCAAGTGCCGAATGTGCCTCGTCGAGGTGGAGGGTCCTCGCGGGAAGGCGCTCATGGCCAGCTGCACACTGCCGGTGAGCGATGGCATGGTGGTCGACACGCAGTCCGCCGTCGTCACCAAGGCCCAGGAGGGAGTCCTCGAGTTCCTCCTCATCAACCATCCTCTCGACTGCCCGATCTGTGACAAGGGAGGCGAGTGCCCCCTCCAGGATCAGACGATGCGGTGGGGTCCCGGCGAGAGCAGGTTCATCGAGGACAAGCGCACGTTCGTCAAGCCGATCCACGTGTCGGAGGTCGTCCTCCTCGACCGCGAACGCTGCGTCCTGTGCGACCGCTGCGTGAGGGTCGCCGACGACATCGCGGGGGATCCCCTCCTCGTCTTCCAGGATCGCGGCAACGGTGTCCAGATCCAGACCTTCCCCGGTGAGCCCTTCTCCTCGTACTTCTCGGGGAACACGGTCCAGCTCTGCCCCGTCGGAGCCCTGACGTCGGTCGACTACCGATTCAAGGCCCGTCCGTGGGATCTCGAGCACACACCGTCGGTCTCGCTCGTCGACACGATCCACTCGACCGTCGATGTGCACACGTCCAGGGGCAGGGTCATCCGCGTCTACGGCGTCGAGAACGACGAACTCAACGAGGGCTGGCTCTCCGACAAGGATCGGTTCACCTTCTCGGCCATCCACTCGTCGCGCCGCGTCACGGTCCCGATGGTCGGCGAGGAGGGGGAGTTCGTCGAGACGGGGTGGGGCGATGCGCTGGACAGCATTGCTTCCAGGCTCGGGGCGTTCCTCCCTGCGGAGGTGGGCATCATCGGGGGAGCGAACAACACGAATGAGGAAGCGTACGCGCTCTCGAAGTTCGCGAGGACCGTGATCGGGACGCCGCACGTCGATGCGCAGCTCGGTGACGGGCTCGACCCCCATTTCGCCGCAGCAGTGACACCTCGAGCGACGGTGCCGGACCTCGACCGCGCATCGACGATCCTCCTCTGGGGCCCCGACATCAAGGAGACGCACCCCGTCCTGTACCTGCGAGTGCGCAAGGCCGTGCGAAACGGCGCATCGCTCGTCGTCGCGAGCCCGGCGGGCACGGGACTCGACGGCATCGCGACCCACGTCGTCCGGTATCGGGCGGGGAGCGGTTCCGACACCCTTCGCAAGCTCGTGGCTGGCGACGGGGACCTCGCAGACGCGAGGGCGGCGCTCGAGGCCGGCCCGGTCGTCGGTCTGGTCGGGCGCTCGTCGCTCGCCGAGGATCCACGCCTTGCCGAGGCAGTCGCGGCGTTTGCCCGCACCCTGCCCGATGCGCGCCTCCTCACGTTGCTGCGCCGCGGCAACGTCTACGGCGCGCTCGACATGGGTCTCTCACCGACACTCCTCCCCGGCCGCGTGAGCACCGAGGATCGCGTGTCGGTCGCGGCCATCGAGGACGTCTGGGGACCCCTTCCCGGTGACACCGGGCGTTCCACGATGGAGATGTTCGCGGCAGTCCTCGAGGAGGAGATCAAGGCGATCATCCTCGTGGGTGCCGATCCCGTCAGCGATTGCCCGGACCCCGACCTCGCGGAGCGGGCACTCCAACAGGCCGAGTTCGTGGTCGCCGTCGACGCGTTCGTCACCCACTCGTCCCAGCATGCGGACGTGCTCCTCCCCGGTGCCGTCTGGGGTGAGGTCGACGGAACGGTGACCAACCTCGAAGGTCGCGTCCAGCGGGTGAGGCCGGCGATCCACCCCGTCGGGCAGGCGAGGCCGCTCAACGCGATCCTCGACGACCTCTCGTATCGTCTGGGCGTCGAGCTCGGTGCCGCCAAGCCGGAGGACATCTCCTCCGAGATCGCATCGGTTGCGCCCGCCTATCTCGGGGTCACGTTCGACCACCTCACCTTCGAGGGTGGCCCAGACGGGACGCTCGTCCCGATCCGGGGCGGCACACAGCCGCTCGGCTTCATCCCCGTCGAGATCAGCGTGCCGGTCGTCACGGATCGCATGACGCTCCACCTGGCGCCCGCGCTCTACGACGACGGTGTGTGGAACCGCCATGCCGAGACGATCGCATCGCTCGTCCGCCCGGCGGTCGCACGGATCCATCCCAGGGATGCATCGGTGCTCGCCGTCAAGGACGGATCCATCGTCCTGGTCGCGGACCGGTTCGAGCTGCCTGTGGTGATCGATGCCGCCGTGGCCGTAGGCTCGGTCGTCGTGCCCTTCAACCATCCCGACACCCGAGGCATCGCAGCGACGCCATCGGTCGCGGTCGACGCCGTCCGGAGCCAAGCATGAGCGTCTTCATCGAGGCCGCGATCAGGGTCGCCCTGATCTTCGTCTTCCTCCTCGTCACGGTGCTGCTGCTCATCTGGGTCGAGCGGAAGTTCGTGTCCGACCTCCAGAACCGGGTCGGGCCGGACAGGGCGGGACCGTGGGGCATCCTCCAGTCGCTCGCGGACGGCGTGAAGTCGTTCTTCAAGGAGTCGATCCGGCCGACGAAGGCTGAGCTGCTCATCTACATCGCCGCACCCGTGGCAGCACTCGTCCCCGCACTGTTGATCTTCATGGTCATCCCCATCGGCGCACCGATCACGATCGGCGACACGGAGTACGCCCTCGTCGGAGCCGACCTGAACATCGGATTGCTGTACGTCCTTGCGCTGTCGTCGATCGCCGTGTACGCCGTGACGCTCGCCGGATGGTCCTCGGGTTCGAAGTATCCGCTCCTCGGAGCGGTCCGTGCATCGGCGCAGATGATCTCCTACGAGGCAGCGATGGGGCTCGCGCTCGTGCCCGTCGTGATGTTCGCCGGTACGGCGTCGATCGTCGGGATCGTCGAGGCCCAACAGGGAACGTTCGGCGGACTCCTGCCTGCGTGGAATATCGTGTTGTTCCCCTCGTTCGTGATCTTCCTGATCGCCGGTTTCGCCGAGACGAACAGGGCCCCGTTCGACCTCGTCGAGGCCGAGTCCGAGATCGTCGGGGGCTACCACACGGAGTACTCGGGCCTCGGATTCGCCCTGTTCTTCCTGGCCGAGTACATCAACGTGTTCAACATCTCGGCGCTCACCGCCGTCCTGTTCCTCGGGGGATGGGCAGGTCCGACGTTCGGCCCTGCATGGCTCGCCGCCATCCTCCCGATCGTGTGGTTCCTCGCGAAGACCTGGGCGGTCGTGCTGTTCTTCGTGTGGGTCAGGGCAACGCTTCCCCGCATGCGGTACGACCAGCTGATGAGCTTCGGGTGGAAGCGCCTCATCCCGGTGTCGCTCGTGTGGATCATCCTCGTCGCGCTCTCGCTCGGCGTGCGTGAGTTCGGGGCGCCGTGGTCATGAGAAGCCTGTTCACGAGGAGTGAGGCATGAGTTGGATCACGGATCTCCTCGGGCCGTTCAAGGGGTTCGCCGTCACGATGCGCCAGGTGGGCAAGCCCCGTGTGACGAGGAAGTACCCACGGGACAAGCGCGCCAAGCCCCCGCGATTCCACGGTCGTCACGTCCTCAACCGCTACGAGGACGGCATGGAGAAATGCATCGGGTGTGAACTGTGCGCCGGTGTGTGCCCTGCCAACTGCATCTACGTGCGCGGCGCGGACAACCCCCCGGACGCGCCGGTCAGTCCCGGTGAGCGCTTCGGCTTCGTGTACGAGATCAACATGCTGCGCTGCATCTTCTGCGCCATGTGCGTCGAGGCCTGCCCGACCGAGGCGATCACGATGACGCACCTGTTCGAGATGTCGGTGACCGATCGAAGCGATGCCATCTACACGAAGGCGGAGCTCCTCGTGGAGATGGATGGGACGCCGAACCACCCCCAACCGGAGTCCAAGCTGATCGACCTGGACGAGCTACGGATCGGAGACGGCTGGATGATCGCGACGTCGCCCTCGGGCCGCGTCGACTACGAAGGCGTCACGGCGTGGTCACCCTCGGCTCGCACAGGCGACATGCCGCCCGAGCGGGGGCAGTCGGCACCGCCCGACGATGCGGAGGGTGAGGATGGCTGAGACGATCGTCTTCATCATCTTCGCGGCGGTGGCGCTCGCGGGGGCCGTTGGCATGCTGAGCGCATCGAACCCCGTGTACTCGGCGGTCGGTCTGCTCTCGACGATGTTCGCGATCGCGGTCATGTACGTCCTGCTCGATGCCCACTTCGTCGCCGCGGTCCAGGTGATCATCTATGCAGGGGCGGTGATGACCCTGTTCCTGTTCGTCATCATGCTGATCGGCGTCGATCGCTCCGACGCCTACGGGGTGCGGCCCGCCGTGCAGAGGCTGATGACCGCCGTCGTCGCCGTGGGATTCTTCGCGGCGCTGGCGATCGCGGGACGCAAGGCGTGGGTCACCGGAACGGCGAGTGGTGGCGCCGCCGATCTCAACGGCACGATCGAGAATGTCGCGGACGAGCTGTTCGGAACCTGGGTCATCGTGTTCCTCGCAACGGTCATGCTGTTGACCATCGCTGCGCTCGGCACGATCGCGCTTGCCTACTTCCCCCACGGGTCCGACGAGTCCGGGGAGGCGCGTCCATGACCGTCACGGTGACGTGGTACCTCCTGCTCGGCGCCGCCCTGTTCTCGATGGGCGTTGCGGGCGTGATGATCCGCAGGAACGCCCTGATCATGTTCATGTCGATAGAACTCATGCTCAACAGCGTCAACCTGACCCTCGTTGCGTTGAGCAGGGAACTCGGTCTGGTGGAGGGCCAGGTCGCGGCGCTGTTCGTGATGGTGATCGCGGCCTCCGAGGTCACGGTCGGGCTTGCGATCATCGTGGCGATCTTCCGCACTCGGGCGAGTGCGAATGTGGACGAACTCGCGGAACTGAAGGGCTGAACGGGAGATGACGGACTACCTCTGGTTGCTTGTCGCGCTGCCCCTGTTCGGCGCCGTGGTCAACCTGTTCCTCGGGAGGCGGCTCGGGGAGTCGATCGCCGGATGGTTCGGTTTCGTGGTCGTCGGGGTGAGCTTCGTCCTCGCCGCGGCAGCCGGATTCGGATTCATCATCGGAACGAGGGCGGTTGAGACGGTCCTGCTGTTCACATGGATCCCGGTCGTCGGAGCGGACGCGGCGATCCTGTGGGATCCCCTGTCGGCGCTTCTCACACTCATCGTCACCGGCGTCGGGTCGCTGATCCACCTGTATTCGATCGGGTACATGCACGGCGACGAGCGCTATCCCCGGTTCTTCGCGTTCCTCAACCTCTTCATCGCGTCGATGCTGATCCTCGTGCTCGCCGCGAACTACGCCGTGATGTTCGTGGGATGGGAACTCGTCGGCCTCTCGTCATACCTGCTCATCTCGTTCTGGTTCACGAAACCCTCGGCGGCAGCTGCGGGGAAGAAGGCGTTCATCGTCAACCGGATCGGCGACTGGGGCTTCCTCGTCGCCCTGATGATCATCTTCGCCACCTTCGGCACCTTCGACTTCCAGACCATCTTCGAAGAGGCCCCCTTGATGTTCGGTGTCGGTTCGGGCGTGATCACGGCGATCACGTTGTTGCTGTTCGTGGGCGCTGCGGGCAAGTCGGCCCAGATCCCCCTGTATGTGTGGCTCCCGGATGCAATGGAGGGCCCAACGCCCGTGTCGGCACTCATCCATGCCGCCACGATGGTGACGGCCGGGATCTTCATGATCGCCCGTTCCGCGGTGCTGTACGAGCTTGCGCCCCTGTCAGGTACCGTCGTCGCGACCGTCGGTGTCCTCACTGCGCTGCTCGCAGCGGTCATCGCCGTCGCCCAGACGGACATCAAGCGCGTCCTCGCCTACTCGACGATCAGCCAACTCGGGTACATGGCACTCGGGGTCGGAGTCGGCGCCTACTCGGCAGGTCTGTTCCACCTCACCACCCATGCCTTCTTCAAGGCGCTCCTGTTCCTCGGCGCAGGATCGGTCATCCACGCCATGGGCAACGAGCAGGACATGCGGAGGATGGGCGGCCTCCGCAAGGCGATGCCGGTCACGTTCGTCACCATGGGGACGGCGTGGCTCGCGATCTCCGGCATGTTCCCGTTCTCCGGCTTCTGGTCGAAGGACGAGATCCTCGCAGCGGCGTACGCACGCGGCGACTGGTACCTGGTGCTGTGGTTCGTCGGGGTCGTCGTCGCGTTGATCACGGCGTTCTACATGACCCGTCTGTTCGTGATGACCTTCTTCGGCTCCCGGCGATGGGCCGACGACATCCACCCCCATGAGTCTCCGCGGACGATGACCATCCCGCTCGTGGTGCTCGCCGTGTTCACGGTCGTCGCAGGCGCCTTCAACACTCCGTGGCGGCTCACGTTCGAGCACTTCCTGGAGCCGTCCTTCGAGGGCGTTCCCCACCCCGATGCCCTGAGCGATGGGCTCATCATCGCGCTCGGCGCGGTGGCCCTCGCCGTTGCGACCGTCGGCATCGTCTGGGGTTGGCGCAGGTACAACCGGGATGAGCTACCTGCCGAGGTCGGTCCGTTCTGGACGAGCTCCCTCGCTGCGTTCGGTGTCGATGACTTCTACGGACGTTGGATCGTCGCACCGGGCAGGGTCGTCGCAGCGTGGTTCTCGGACTTCGTCGATCCGAAGGTCGTCGACGGGGTCACGCACGGGATCGCTCGCGGCGTCGTCGGTTCGGGATCCGGCATGCGCGCCGCGCAGACGGGCCAGGTGCGGTGGTACGCAAGCGCGATAGCCGTCGGTGGCGTCGTCCTGATCGTCCTGTTCCTCCTGCTGGGAGGGGCCTTCTGATGCCCGTACTGACGATCCTCGTCCTCCTCCCGCTGGTCGGCGCACTCATCGTCGGGATGCTCCCCAAGCGACGGCCCGAGGTCATCTTCCCTGTCAGCATCGTCGCATCGCTGCCCCCGCTCGCCGTCGCCTGCTACATCCTGTGGGAGTTCACGACGGGTACCGCTGACCTCCAGTTCGGTGAGGACGTCACCCTGTCCGCAGGGTTCGACATCGGATGGCGTGTCGCCGTCGACGGCATCTCGCTGTTCCTCATCGTGCTGACCGCCGTGCTGTTCCCGATCGCGATCGCGGCGTCGCGCTCGATCGGGGAGCGGATCAAGACCTACATGATCCTCATGCTGATCCTCGAGGCCGGCGTCCTCGGCGTGTTCATCGCACTCGACCTCCTCGTCTTCTTCGCCTTCTTCGAGATCGTCCTCGTCCCGATGTACCTGCTGATCCGCATGTGGGGATCCGACAACCGCGCCTACGCATCGGTGAAGTTCGTGCTCTTCACCGCGGCGGGCTCGGCATTCCTCCTCGCTTCGATCATCGCGCTCGCCGTGATCACCGGGAACGAGCTCGGACAGTTCACGAGCTTCGACTTCCGCAAGATGCTCACCGTGGAACTGTCCGACACCGCACAGCTGTGGCTCTTCCTCGGGTTCGGGATCGCGTTCGCGATCAAGGTGCCGCTGTTCCCGTTCCACACGTGGCTCCCCGATGCCCACACCGAGGCACCGACCGCCGGTTCGGTGATCCTCGCAGGGGTGCTCCTCAAGATGGGCACCTATGGGCTCTTGCGTTTCAACATGACGCTCTTCCCCCAGGCGACCGTCGATCTGAGCTTCTGGATCGCGCTCCTCGGTGTCATCGGGATCGTCTACGGTGGGGCCGTCGCCATCGTCCAGCCGGACATCAAGCGTCTCGTCGCGTACTCGTCGGTGAGCCACATGGGGTTCATCGTGCTCGGCATGTTCGCCCTCACCTCCCAGGCCGTGCAGGGTTCGGTGTTCATGATGATCAGCCACGGGCTCACGACCGGTGCCCTGTTCCTGCTCATCGGGATGATCTACGACCGGACCCATACACGCGCGATCGCCGACTACGGGGGCCTTGCGAAGGTGATGCCGGTGTACGCAGGGATCTTCCTGTTCTCGGCCTTCGCGTCTGCAGGGCTTCCGGGGCTGTCGGGCTTCATCGGCGAGTTCACGGTGCTCGTCGGTTCCTGGATGACCTTCCCCGTGCTCGCCGTCGTGGCAGGTTTCGGCGTGATCCTCGCTGCGATCTACCTGCTGTGGGCGTATGAGCGGGTATTCACCGGGCCGGTGACGAATCCGAAGCTCGAGGGCCTCAGGGATCTTGGCCTCCGGGAGGTCGCGATCATGGCACCGCTCGTCGTGCTGATCATCGTGCTCGGTGTGTATCCCAAGCCCGTGCTCGATCGCATCGAGCCGTCGGCCGAGGCGATCCTCGACAGGATCTCCTTCGTGACCGACTTCGAGGCTCCCGAGTTCGGGCGGGCGGACGAGGTCGTGCAGCCCGAGTACGGCACCGTCGACAACGAGGATGGCGGGTCGAGCGAAGGAGGGGGCGGCTGATGCAGAACGCCTCGTTCCTCCCCGTCGCCTTCGAGGTCGTCCTGCTCGCAGGGGCGCTCGTCGTCCTGCTCGTCGCGGTGGTATTCGAACGTGACCGCAGGATCTGGGGTCCGGTCGCCGGCGTGTCGTTCGCAGGTGCGTTCGTCGTCGGCCTCCTCCAGTGGCGCGAGGTCGCCGGTGGTGGGGGAGGCCTCTTCTTCTCGGCGATGGATCTCGATGTCGTGGCGTCCCCGATGGTCGTCCTCGACGGCTACTCGGCATTCGCCGCGATCATCCTCGCAGTCGTGGGGTTCGTCGGGTTGCTCGCCGCATGGGATCTGGTCGTGTTCGTGGGCAGGAGGGGACCCGAGTTCGTCTCGCTCGCGCTGCTTGCCGTTGCAGGTCTGCACATGATGGCCGCCTCGCCGAACCTCATCGTCATCTTCCTCGGACTCGAGACGGCATCGATCGCGTTCTACATCCTCGCCGGGTTCGTGCGGAAGGGAAAGGGGTCCGAGGAGGCGGCCCTCAAGTACTTCCTGTTGGGATCCCTCGCATCCGCACTCTTCCTGTACGGCGTCGCCCTCACGTTCGGAGCGACCGGTTCGCTGTCGATCTACGGGTCGGGCTCGATCAGGGGATTGTTCTCGACGACGATCATCACCGAGCCGGGGATCCTCCTCGCCGGCATGGCACTCATGCTCGTCGGTCTCTCGTTCAAGGTGTCCGCAGCCCCGTTCCACCAGTGGGCCCCCGACGTGTATCAGGGCGCTCCGTCGGGTGCCGTCGGTCTCATGGCCGCAGGGGTCAAGGTCGCAGGCTTCGCCGCGATCGGCCGCATCTTCGTCGGTGGACTCATCAGCCAGATCGACACCTGGGGGCCGATCCTCGCGATCATCGCCGCAGCCTCGATGATCATCGGAACGGTCATGGCCCTCGTCCAGACCGACCTCAAGCGTCTGCTCGCGTACTCGGGTATCGCACATGCCGGTTACATCCTCACCGGCCTCTTGGCAGGAGTCGACGGCATCCCCGCGATGTGGTTCTACGTCGCGACGTATTCGCTCATGGTGGTTGGTGCGTTCGCCGTCGTGTCGATCGTGTCGGGACCGGCATCCTCCGATGCACCCCTCGCTGACTTCGCCGGGCTCGCGAGGCGGAATCCCGAGATCGGCTGGCTGATGACGATCATCATCCTCGGCATGTCCGGGATGCCGTTCTTCGCCGGGTTCGTCGGGAAACTGCTGGCCTTCGTGGTCGCAGCCTCCGTCGACAACCCATGGCCCGGCGGGTCGAACGGATACCTGTGGCTCGTCGTCATCGGAACCCTCACGACCGTCGTCGGCCTCGCCTTCTACCTGCGTGTCGTGTCGACCTTCTTCTCCACCGACGGATCGGATGAGGAGCTCGAAGCCGGGCTGCCCGCACGGTTCGCCGTGGTGGTCAGCGGCGCGATCACGCTCGCGTTCGGTATCGTGCCGTGGCCCCTGCTCGATGTGGTACGTGACGCACTCCCACTCTGACATCCCATCGGACCCTGCACTGCGGTACAGGGCCCTCGCAGCCTTTGCGGTCGTCGCCGCCCTACTCCCCGGCCTCGGCGGTCTCGGTGCCCTCGTCACCGCCGATCGGCACATCGTCACCGAGGATCAGACGGTCCGGGAGGACCAGTACGTGACAGCGGTGTCGTCGATCGTCGAAGGGACGATCGAAGGCGACCTGACCGTCTTCTCGGGTTCCGTGACGATCTCCGGCACCGTGGCGGGGAACCTGACAACGTTCTCGTCAGGCACCGTCACGATCACCGGGACGGGATCCGTCGGCGGTTCACTCCAGGGTGTGGCGGCGGCGCTCACGGTCGAGGGCGATGTCGGGGACGATGTCTTCTTCACTGCCGGATCCGTCGTGATCGAGGAGATCGGGAGCATCGGAAGGGATGTCATCGTCTTCGGTGGAAGCGCCAGGGTCGAGGGTCAGGTCGGCCGGGATGTCCGTGGAAGGACGGTCCGCCTGGCGGTCGACGGAGCGGTGAACCGTGACGTCGACGTCGCAACGAACATCCTCACCGTCGGGCCCGGAGCCAACATCGGCGGAGACATCCTCTACCGGTCGGGATCCGAAGCCGAGATCGCGCCAACTGCACAGATCGGCGGGACGGTCACCAGACTGCCCACCCAGGGGAACTTCATCTACGGCGTCGTCCTCACCCTCGCCAACGTCGTCGGATTCCTCGGCTTCATCGTCGCCGGCCTCCTGGCCCTCTGGATCCTGCGGGGGGTCGGAAGCAGGGCGG
>JAWOGV010000048.1:0-3595 GCA_046496605.1 Acidimicrobiia bacterium
ACACCTCGACCAACATGGGACCGAACCTACCGGCCGCGTGTTCACAGCGCCCGAAGGAGGGCCATTGAGGCGGCGCAGCTTTCGGAAACGGATCTGGCTCCCCGCTGTGGATGCGTCCGTCGGCCAACCCATGCGCTTCCACGACCTACGCCACACCCACGCAGCCCTACTCATCGCTGCGAATACGCATCCGAAACTGCTCCAGTCGAGGCTCGGCCACACGTCAATCAAGACCACGCTGGACATCTATGGGCACCTCTACGAACCCCTCGACGAGATAGCCGCCGACCGCCTCGAACAGCTCATCACCGACGCGATCGCGCACAGAACGCGCGCGGAACGAGGATTGGAGCTGTAGGGAAGCGAGGCAGGACGAGCGAGCAGCCCTTGCGTCACAAGGGAAACAGGTCGGTGGAGGTGACGGGATTCGAACCCGTGGCTCCTACGTTGCGAACGTAGTGCTCTGCCGGACTGAGCTACACCCCCGGAGGCGCCATGGTATCGCCGTGCGGTCGCTTTCCTCGAAAGCGGAGAGTCAATCCGAGGCTTCCCGGTCGGTCTCGACCAGCTGACGTCGAAGTCGCTCCTGGACGATCGTGGCGGTCAGATCGGCACGGGACCGCTCGATCAGGGATCGGGCGACATCCGTCGTACGGCGGAGTCCCGACGTCATTCCGTCCGGATAGTCGAGGGCGGCGAGGAGGTCGTGGATGACCTCCATGTCCGCAAACGTCTGCTCCGCCTCAGCGAGCTCGCCGTGGCGCAACTGGTCGAGAAGGCGCCTGCGCTGCTCCCCGACGGCCTCCCCGAGTCCCTTGCAGTACGGGACCGCATGGACACCGATGTCCGAAGGCAGGGGAAGGGATCGGCCTTCGAGCAATGCCGCCGTCAGCTCGGCTTCCGCGTACTCCTTGACGGCGTCGTAGAAGAAACCCGCGTGGTAGATGTCGGGATGGTCGGCGAGCGCCTGCTCGGCCTCGGCAACCATGGCCCGCGCGTCGTCGAGCAGGGACCGGGCCGTTACGGCATCGTTGCGGTGGAGTGCCCTGATCGCATTCGCCGACGTCCGGATGATCGGCCTCGACAGCTTCAGGCCGACTTCGCGGGCCTGGTTCTTGGCATCGAGTTCGGTGCGTACCTCATCCTCGACCCTGTCGAGATCGAGGTCGCGTGACATGGATCAGCCCGCGATGACGCGGACGGTCTTGGATTCCTCGTAGGGGGCGGGTTCGACCCACGATTCGAGGGGCGACAAGGCAGGTCGGGTGACCTCGGTTGCCGGGATCGGCAGGACCGATGCACGGGGCATGGCGCCCTGCTGTTTGATGGCGAGCAGCACGGTGATGTACCCGGCGAACGCGATGTCGAGGGCGATCGTGAGCCACAGCCAGGGAACCGAACCGGTCAATGTGGCGACACCGAGGGTGAGCACTGCGGCAACCCCGAGACCCAGGAGCGTGCGGGTTCGGCGCACCTGCGCATGATGTCGAACGTAGTCCTCCGAGTCAGGGCGGGCAGACGAGACAGCGGCGAGGAGTTGCTTCGTGCGCGCGAAGTCCTTGGTCGTCGATTTCGGTGTCTGGTTCCGATGGTCGAAGAACGATGGAAGGAGGAATGCCGCCCACAATCCCGCGATCAGGATGAACAGGACTATCGCCATCGTTGGTTGTCTCGCTTACTCCGCCGCCAGCGGTCTCGAGCGTACCGGTCGACCGCCGCGGGTCAAAGGATCTTCGGGGTTCGTGCAACCTCAGTCTGGTCGCCATCGGGTACCTTGAGCAACTCCGACCTATGAATCCTAGGAGGCTGGGATGACTAGGGCCCCGTCAGTCATGCCGACCGTGGTGCCCCGAGGCGATCTCCACGCCGTGGCGGAGGGCGGGGCCGATCACGTCGAGCCCTTCACGGACAGCCCGCACCGACCCCGGAAGGTTCACGACCAGGCACGTTCCGACAATGCCTGCGATCCCCCTCGACAGCATGCCGTGGGGTATCACGCCGAAGGTCGCGGACCGCATTGCCTCGGAGAGGCCGGGAACCGGTCGATCGATGACCGAGGCCGTTGCCTCGGGTGTCAGGTCGCGCCGCGACAACCCGGTTCCTCCGGTTGTGACGATCAGGTCGGCTGTTGCGGCGAGGACTCGGATCTCGTTGGCGAGGGGCTCGATGCCGTCCGGCACGACGCTCGTGTCGGTGACACGGAATCCCAGGGCGGTGAGAGCATCCACGATGACAGGACCCGATACATCCTCGACAGTGCCTGCCGAGACCGAGTCGGAAACGGTGATCACCGCGGCCCGAGGATCATCCACGGCTCCACTCCCCCGATCGTCCACCGGACTTCGACACGAGGGCGATCTCGGCCACGAACGCGGACCGGTCGACCCCCTTGATCATGTCGTACAGGGTGAGGGCCCCGATGCCGGCACCGGTCATCGCCTCCATCTCCACTCCGGTTCGTGCATGGACGCCGACGGTCACACGTATCTCGACACCCGTGTCGATGCGGGTGACGTCGACGTCGATCCGGTCGATCGGGAGTGGATGACACAGCGGAATGAGGTCCGCAGTCCGCTTCGCGCCCTGGATCGCCGCCACCCGAACGGTGGCAATCCCGTCTCCCTTCGGCAGTCCACCGCCGAACAGCAGGTCCGCGGTTGCATCTGCCATCGTCACCGTTGAGCGTGCGACGGCGACGCGGTCGGTTGGCGCCTTCGACCCGACGTCGACCATCTGCACGTTGCCCTCCTCGTCGAGGTGGGTGAGTTCGCTCATTCGATTCCTCTCGCCTCGGGCCACTGGAACATCTCGACTATCACGTCATCTCCCGCCGAGAGCGCGCCCGTCCCGACAGGGACAACGGCGAGGGCCTGCGCCTTGGCGAGGGACGACAGGACATTCGAGTCCTGCCCGCCCGATCGCACCGCCACGAAACGGCCATTGTCGTCGGCGAGCAGCACCCGCAGGAACACGGTCTTGTCGGGATTCGTCTCGACATCCTCGCCCATGGTCGCCCGAACGCGGGGCCTGAGCAGGTACCTGGCACCCATCATGTGGAGGATCGCAGGACGCACGAACTGCTCGAAGGCGATGAACGTCGACACGGGGTTCCCGGGAAGACCGAAGAGGGGAACCCCTCCCACGGATCCGAAGGCGAATGGCTTCGCCGGCTGGATGGCCACTCTCCAGAACTCGACCGACCCTGCGTCACCGAGTACCTGCTTGACGAAGTCGTAATCCCCCATCGACACCCCGCCCGTCGACACGATGAGGTCGGCCCGACTCGCCGCTTCCGTGTAGGCGGTGCGCAGCGCGTCGAGGTCGTCGCCGACGATGCCGAGGTCGATCGTCGGGATGCCGAGGTCGTCGAGCATGGCGGTGAGGAGCACGCGGTTCGTGTCCCTGATCGCACCTGGCGAGAGGTGCTCCGTGGCCGGAGCGACGATTTCGTCGCCGGTCGACATGATCGCGACCGTCGGACGCCGTGCGACCTCGACCGATCCCGTCACCGAGGCGATGCTCGCGAGGTGCCGGGCGGTGAGCCTCACTCCGGCAGGGACGACCACATCTCCAACCGCCACATCCCCCCCGGCGG
>JAWOGV010000112.1:0-2871 GCA_046496605.1 Acidimicrobiia bacterium
CGAGCATCGGCACGTACGACTTGTTCGAGTACGACGCCGATGGGGCGCCCCAGACCTTCGATCAGATCGTCGGAACCATCTGAGGTCAATCGGAAGTCATGGATGCGGAGGGGCCCGGTCACCGGGCCCCTCCTTCCTATTCCACCTGTCCAAGTGTCCCCAGGTACAGGGCGATGACGTTGGGGTCGTGCAGCAGCTCGCGGCCGGTTCCCTCGTAGGCGTTCGTTCCCTGATCCAGTACGTACGCACGGTCGGCGATCTGGAGGCAGCGTCTCGCGTTCTGCTCGACCATCAGGATGGAAACGCCGGTGTCGGCGATTCGCCTGACGCGTTCGAACACGAGGTCCTGGTTCGCCGGTGAGAGCCCGGCGGATGGCTCGTCGAGCAGCAGGAGCGAGGGGTCCATCATGAGGGCCCGGCCCATGGCAACCATCTGGCGCTCACCACCCGACAGGAGGCCGGCCTTCTGTGAGGATCGGTCCCTCAGGAGTGGGAACAGCTCCGTCACGTAGTCGATCCGTTGGTCCCACAGTTTCGGCGCGAGGTACAGACCCATGCGGAGGTTCTCCTCGACCGTGAGCGAAGGAAACACGTTCGCCCGTTGGGGGACGTAACCGACACCCATCGCGACGAGCTCGTGCGCAGCCAGGGTCGTGATGTCCGCGCCTCTGAGCCTGACGGTGCCCTGGCGCACGCTGACGAGGCCGAACACCGCTTTGATGAATGTCGACTTCCCTGCGCCGTTCGGTCCGATGATGCCGACGAGCTCTCCGTCGAAGAGGTCGAGATCGAGGTCGCGGAGGATGTCAACCCCAGGGAGGTACCCGGCGTACACGGATCGAGCCTCGAGAAGGAGCTCTCCCCTCGTCACGATGCCGCCTCACCGTGGTGCGACCCGAGGTAGGCGTCGATCACAGCGCGATTGCGAGCGATCGAGCCCGGTGGGCCCTCGGCGATCACCCGACCCTCGGCCATCACCACGACCCAATCGGAGATCTCCTGCACCACATCCATGTCGTGCTCGATGAAGATCACCGTCTTGCCGTCATCGCGAAGGCTCGTGATGTGACCGAGGAGGGTCTGGGTCAGTGCCGGATTCACGCCCGCCATCGGTTCATCGAGCATGATCACCTCGGGATCCACCATCAACGCACGGGCGACCTCGAGGAGCTTTCGCTGCCCTCCGGAAAGCGAACCTGCGAACTCGTCGGTCATGTGGTCGAGATTGAATCTCGCGAGCAGTTCCATCGCCCTTTCCTCCGAAGCCGCCTCGGCAGTGCGCCAACCGCCGATGAGGGCACCGCGAAGCTTCTCGCCGGGATTCGCCTGGTCTGCGACGAGCATGTTCTCCATGACGGTCAGCCGTGCAAGTGACCGGGTCAGCTGGAAGGTGCGCACCATCCCGCGCCGAGCGACCTGATATGCGGCGATCCCGACGAGTCGTCCGCCGTTGAGGTGCCACTCCCCACCGTCGACCCGATCGAAGCCGCTCAGGAGGTTGAACAGGGTCGTCTTCCCGGCCCCGTTCGGGCCGATGAGGGACGTCACGGTGTGCCGCTGGACCTCGAGCCGGTCGACATTGACGGCCTGGAGGCCGCCGAAGGACCGATGGACGCCCGAGACCGCGAGCACGGCGTCCGGCTTCGGGACACCAGGTTCGGCGGGAACTCCGGCAAGGGGGCTGACCCTCTCATCGCCCATCGATCAACACCTCGTTCTCGTCCCCCATGATCCCCTGGGGTCGGTAGATCATCAACAGGATGAGGCCAACCCCGACGAGGATGAGCTTGATCTGTCCGGCTTCGGCGGGGGTGAGTAGGTTTCCGATCCAGTCGACCTCCGCCTGGGCGGACGCCATGATCGCGTCGAACGTGAAGAACACGAACTGGAAGATGAGTGCGCCGATGATCGGGCCGAGGATCGTCCCTGCGCCACCGAGGATCACGATGACGTAGAGGATGAAGGTCACGTTCGGGAGGTACGCATCGGGCGTGACGTTCTGCTGCTCGATCGCGAGGAGGACACCCGCGAGGGCACCGATCGCCCCACCGAGCATGAGGGATTGCAGCTTGTATCCGAACACGTCCTTCCCGAGGGAACTCGTGGCGTCCTCATCCTCGCGGATGGCGCGCAGGACTCGACCCCAGGGGCTCAGGATCAGCCGGCGGATGAGCAGCATGACGAGCAGCACGACCGTCCAGCCCACGATCATGAGCCAGAGTCGCCGGCCCGTGACGAGCCATGACCCGATGCCGTACACCGCACCACCGGGGAAGGGGCTCAAATCGAAGAATGCGTTCGCGAATCCCTGGATGCCGAAGACACCGTTGGTGAAGGGCTCTGCCCACGACGAGCGGACCACCAATCGGATGACCTCGGCTGCGGCGATCGTTGTGATGGCCAGATAATCGGCCCGGAGACGGAGCGTCGGGAGGCCGAGCGCCAATCCGAGCAGTACTGCCGCCGCGATCCCGACGATGATCCCGAGCCAGAGGGAACCGCCGAGGTCGACGGTGATCGCGGTTCCGTAGGCACCGACCAGCATGAACGCCACCTGGCCGAAGTTGAGGAGACCCGTGTAGCCGAACTGCAGGTTGAGGCTCATCGCCGATATTGCGTAGGCGGCGGTGACAGGGCCGATCATGGCGAGGAAGCCGTCCCTGAGGATGCCGAGGAGGTCCATCAGCCGATCCTCTCCCTGCTCCCGAGGATTCCCTGGGGGCGCACGAGCAACATGAGGATCAGGAGGATCAGCCCGACCGCGGCCTTGAGTTCCGATGGGAAGATGAGCGTGCTCATCTCGACGGCGATACCGACGATGAACCCTCCGAGCATGGCACCGTACGCCGTTCCGAGGCCGCCGAGGACGAC